>JAFYIW010000160.1 GCA_017538465.1 Victivallales bacterium | reverse complement strand
GCCAGAAGGGCCTTCAGCGCGCAAAGGAGTTCACCTGGGAAAACACCGCACGGGCGTTCGGACAACTCGACCGACGCCCCAGAGTCTTCGGCGTGCCCTGCGACAATGTCACGATGAACCAGGCGCTTGAACAGCTTGACGAACTGGTGCATACCCCTGGCACCGCCTTCGCGGCATTCGTCAATGCCCACTGCCTCAATGTCGCCTACAAAGACGCCGAATACCGCGAAATCCTCAACCGCGCGGACGCCGTCTGGCCGGACGGTGCGGGAGTGCGCCTCGCCGGACGGATTAAGGGCTTCCCCGTGCCGTCCAATGTCAACGGCACCGACATGTTCCCCCTGCTCTGCCAACGCCCCTACCGCATCTACCTGCTGGGCGGAGCGCCTGGCATCGCCGAGCAGGCGCTGGCGAAGGCCCGTGAAAAGTACTCCAACGCGCAAGTCGTGGGCGCCGCTTCGGGCTTCTTCGCGGATGAGGCAGAAGAACGCCAAGTCATCGACCAGATCAACGCCTTGCAACCAGATATCCTGCTGGTCGCCATGGGAGTCCCACTCCAGGAAAAGTGGATCGACCGCCATCGCGCAGAACTCAATTGCGGAGTCGCACTCGCCGTCGGCGGACTTCTGGATTTCGTCTCCGGACGCATCCCCCGTGCGCCCAAATGGCTGCGGCGGCTCGGTCTGGAGTGGTGCTATCGACTCTACCAGGAGCCCAAACGCCTATTCAAACGATATATCATCGGCAACCCCCTCTTCGTCCTGCGGCTGCTATTTGGAAAGAGGTGACGGGTGCCTGCAGCACCTCAAGTGCTACACCAGCGCCCGGCGGAGTTCCTCAGCGCAGGCTTCAAGGCGATGACGCATTGACGCAGTCACCTTGCCGATTCGTTGCCGAGAGACCTCCGGCGGTGTCGCCAATATCTCCGCCAATTGGCGGTGGATTTCCGCAAAGTCGCATGTTTCCACGCTTCCCGCTGGCACCCGCCCGAATTGCTTCAGCCAAGTCGAGATTTTGCTTCCGCGCTCAATTCCAATGAAGGGCACGCCGACATTCGCCGCCAATATCAGCAGATGAAGACGGCTGCTGACCACCGCACGGCATTGCGAAACACACGCCTGCACAACGGCCGGCGCATCCTCCTCCAGACACTCGATGCGCTCTGGGCACTTTGACCGCACCGCCAAATTCTGCATCAGCCGCTTGTCGGTCAACGGATTCATCGGAATCAAGACAATCCGGACATCAGGACGCTCCAGCAACCTGTCCCAGAACTCCGCCAATTCGTCCAGTTGCCTGAGGGCACTTTGCTCCGAGATGCAGAAGCCAATCCGCACCACGGAGGAATCCTCCGGCAGCGGCGGCGGTGACGCGCTTTCCAAAAGAATCGCGGTATCCGCTCCGACCAGGGCATGGTGGTAGCCGCAGCGCTCCACCGCCTCTCGGGACTCCTCGTCCCTCAGCACCACCAGCGCACACCCCTCCAAGGCGCGCCGAATCTGACGTCCGATGCGGCGGGTCAGCATGCCCTCGTAGATGCGCCGCCAGTCCAGCAGCCCCAGCGAGCAACGCGTGAGGGCATTCAGCAGGCGAAGCCGCCGCCCGCCGGCACGATAGAAGGCAGGGTTCAGCCGTGAGTTCATGCCAACGCCCCAGACGATGGTCTTCACTCCGGCGCCCTGCGCAATCCGCAGCAGCTTCACCGCCGTCGCAGGATAGTCCGAGAGTCCAGTCGCCCCAAACCAGAGGAAGACATCGTGGCGCCGCACCTCGGCCGCAAAGCCACGCCAATCTGGGTTCTCGCCGAAGCCATACAGGGGCGCCGTATTTACCTGCAGTTCCACCGCCGTCCGCTCCGGCTCCCTCGTGCAGACGGTCATCGTGGCGTCTGGCACCAGCGTCCGCAACAGCCGCACCACGCAGGCCACGATCGCCTCGTCCCCGACATTGTTGCAGCCCAACGGCACCCCGCCAAGCAGTATCTTCAAATTGCGATTGTTTTCGGCCATTGCCGTACTAGAGTTGCCAGGAGTTCTGCATGGTCCTTCAGCGCAGACGTTTCCTCTCCGCCGATGGAGTCATTTCCGCGATTGGAATATCCTGCGCTTGAGCTTGACAGCACGCCAAACCCAAGGCGCTGCAAAGGCAATGCTGCGGAAAAATGGCCACCAATTCCGGCGTAGCGACAAAGGAAGGTCCCCTGGATTCACAATTTTCTCGTCAAGCAGCCATTCGACGATCTGGAAGATGATCCCATGCCATTTCAAAGAATAAGGGTTCCACATCTGCCAGGGTTTCGGGTTGTAGGCGAGATGCGCGAAGTAGCGACTGCGGTCCACGCTGCCGTTTAACTTGTAGGTCGCCGTGACGATGGGAGCATCGGGGTCATAGCACAGCAGGCTGCCAAGCACGCTTTCATCGGTCTGAAAATAGGCGGTTCCCTGCTTCGCGATGATTCCGACATCCGGCGGCAGCACATTTCCAATCTGTTCATGCCAGCGCTGGAGAAAGGGTCTCCACTTCCGATGCAGCACGATGAACGGATTGTTGCAGCGGGTGTCATAGCGGCTTTCGGGCAGCGCACGCCCGAAAAAGCGCTCCACATCCCGTCGCCAGACCTCGCGGTTTTCCGGCGTGAAGTCCGGCGGTATCGGATAATACTGGCGGATGATGATCTCGTCCGGATTGTCCCCGACCAGCCACTCGCTGCAGTCGCCGACGAACACGCCATCGGCATCTGCCCAGCAAACCCAATCGGTCTTCACCTCATCGTGGTTCATCAGCAGCGGCTTCTGGCACGCGACGCATTGCCGGCTCCTGGGCAGTTCCAGAATCGTGACATTGCCCAGAGCCTGCACCCGGTGCTTCATCTCCTCAGGCCAGTCCATGGCGCCGACCAGCGCCGGATGCCCCATCCCATTTCGGCGCATGCTCGCCAAAAGCAACAGCACCCCCCACGCATACGCCCCGTCCCCTGCGGTGACAATGGTCGTGTTTATTGCTTTGTCGGTTTGGGAGAATGTCATCGGGGACTCATCAAAAGGGGAACGCATCGAAAATCGGCATCGCTCCTAATATAGCCAGCAAAATGCGGATGAAATCCATCTCCCAGGCTTTTTCACGCGGCGCGGTTTTTCAGGGACGCACAATGCCCTCCAGCAGCCGCTGCTGTCGTTCCAAGTACGCCTCGCGCGAAAAAAACAGCGCACGCTCCGCGCAATGTCTGCGCTGCCTCTCCCGGAAAGCGGCGTCGGTCAGCAGCCTGGCCAGAATGGCAACGGCCTCATCCACCGTATGAAAGGTGAGTTCAGGCGAGGCCACGACCTCCTTCGCCCCGCCCTCGTCGGGGACAACGGCAATGCTCCCCGTCTTCAGATACTCCCCAATGGAGATGCCGAAGGCCTCAAACCGCTCGGCGTGCAACGCAAAGGAGCCTGACAGCAGGAAATCCTCTTTCTCTCTTTCGTACAGCGCTCCTTCAAATTTCAGCCATTCCCGCCCTGCGCCCATTCCGCGGAGCTGCTCGCCGTAAGAGGGCACCTGGTCCATGCGCCCCGCGACATGGAGCCGGACGTCGAGCCCTGTCGCCGCACGCGTCTTCTCGACGATGTCGATGATTTCGACGATGCGCTTCTCCGGGATGATCCGCCCGATGTAGATGACCTTCAGAGGGTCGCGGACAACGGCGGATGCCCTGGCCTCAAACAAGGTGGGTGGGTAAAAAACGGTGCTGTTGAACGGCCCGTAGAACTCAGTCATCAGTTTCTCCACGAAAACCGAGTTCGGATAAATGTGCTCTCGCCCATCGCGGATGATGCTCCTTTGAGAACGTATTCCGAGCAGCGGACGCAGCACATAATCCTTCAGGAGACGCCCGACCCCGCCGCGCCGTGCCGCGCCGCTCTGTTCGACGCGACTGTGCGCGAATGCGGTGAAGGCATCGTCCCCGAATGCGAGCATGTTCATGAAATGATGGGCCGGTCTGCCGAAGTCAATGACGTTCGCGGCGGAAATGCAGACATCGGCCGCCTTGGCCAATTGCTTCAGACGCCTGGAACGGTACAGCGAGGAAAAGGCGCCGGGCTGCCTGGGAGCATATCCGGGCGGCGTGACCTGGACGATCTTCAGACCGCTCAGATCGATGCCAATCCCGAACAACTCCGACGCCCGCTCCAGATTGGCGGGCACATCCAGCGCCACCGTCAGGTCGCCCATCTTCTGCAACGCCGCAATGAACGACAGCGGCAGATGGTCTCCGCCGCCGAACGCGAAACTGAAACTGTAATAGAAAAGAATCTTCTTCATTTCCGTCCCGGCCTCACTTTGGAAAACCAGAAATACAGCCGGAAGAAGAGTTCCGCCGCCCGTCTCAAACTGGCATGGCGTACAAACGCGCATACCCACCAGCCTGCCACTCGCCGTAAGAACGAACCGCACTTCATCAATGACCGGAAGTCATCATCGCCGTCCGCGAATAGCTGGCCAAGCGTCTCCAGTCGGCGCGCTCGGGGAATCTTCCGCAGGTTTTCCGGAGCGAACCAGAGGTAAAAAAGAATCTGCGACCATATCCGCATCCAGCACTCCGCCACGCGGGAATCAAAACCGGCCTCCTTCGACACAAGGGCGTGGAACGCAAACAGAGATTTGAGAATCGTCGCCCAGTCCCCATGAAAATAGCCGCCCCCACGCGCCGAGGAAGACACGGATGAGGCTTGAAGACGATAGACGTAAAAACGTTCATGCAAGGGGACGACGCGCTTCGCGAGATACAACGCACGCGGAGAGAATTCGCTGTCCTGTCGCCGCAGGCCATGGATGCACCGCAGCTCCCTGTCAATCAGGAACTCCCGCCGAAACACGGTCATCTGGAGCATCGGGCAAGGCGGGCCATTCCGGCAAATCAGCCGCGTCGCCTCCGGCCCCGTCAATTCCGCCGGGGCGTCCAGGGGGTAGTTGTCCCGGATCTCCTCGACCCTCGCCAAGGCATCATTCTGAACTTGGATGGCGCACGGATATAGGTCGGCTCCCGGCCGGGCCGTGATCCTGTCGTGAAGACGCTGCAGAGCGCCATCCTGGATGGCGTCGTCCCCGTCCAGGAAGACGACGTACTCCCCCCGCGCCATTTCGACGCCGATGTTTCGGGACGAGGAGCAGGAGCCGCTCCGAGGCCTGGCGAAGACCCTGAACCGCTCGTCGCCCGCTATCGTCGAGCGCACGATTTCCTCCGTTCGGTCCTTGGAGGCCTCAATGCCGATCAGACATTCCCAGTCCGGAAACGCCTGGCCAATCACGGAGTGCAGGCATTCCCCGACGTATGGCTCGACATCGCAGCAGGGAATGATGATGGAGAAAAACGGTCGCATTGACAACTGTCACCTCTGTATTTTTGAAGCCCGCCAGACCAGGGAGATTCCCGCGACGGAGCTGACGGTCTCGGCTCCTGGTGCTATATTAAGCACGACAACCTCGCTGGCAAATGGCGATGCGTTTTCGGCAATAGACATAATATACTACGAATCAGTTAGTTGTCAATTAACTTCTTGAAAAAACTCAACTTTTTTTCACGGATCCAGGTTGGAGCTTGACAAACAGACACATATTAATGACAAACAAGTAGCAATATTAACCTCGGACTTGCACGATGAAATGCCATATCCAGGAATTCACCAGCCACCAGCGCGGCCACATCTATATCTACAGTAGTTCGGCTACAGCCGCCGCGACGAGAAGACGCACAAACCGACCATCAAATGCCTGGCAGACCTCACCGGGCTTCCAGAGAATCTGCTTGCACGCCTGCGTTCCAGCGCCGCTCAAGGCCGTCGGCCCTGCCCCTGCCGCGCTCGCGAAACGACACCTGAAGACGCCGCAGTCGGAAAGCTGACTGCTTCCTCCCATGAAACTTGATTTTGTCCGAGACACCAAACGCAATGTGGCGGCCGCAGCCACCTACAGCACCATCAAACTGCTGCTGCCTTTCCTGAACCGGACGTTGTTCCTCTGGCTCCTAGGGCCGGCCTATCTCGGACTCAATGGCTTGTTCGGCTCCATTCTGGGAATGCTCGGCCTGGCAGAACTGGGCTTTGGCGCGGCAATGGCCTGCACCATGTACAAGCTCGTCGCCGAGGACAACCGCGAATTGTTCTGTGCCTACCTGAGCTTCTACCGCAAGGCTTACCGCTGCGTGGGAAGCGTCGTCTTCATTGCGGGACTGTGCCTGATGCCCTTTCTGCGAAGACTGATTCACGGGCAGCTCCCCCCCGATGTAAATCTGTATATCCTCTATCTGATTCATCTCACGAACACGGCGGCAAGTTATTTCCTCTTCGCCTACCGCGGCTGCATCCTCAGCGTCCACAACCGAAACGACGTCCTGTCCTACATACGCAGCCTGGTCACCATCGTGCAATACGTGACGGTTTTCCTCGTCCTCCTGCTGACCCGCAACTATTACTACTATGTTCTCACCACCGTGGCCTTCACCCTGGTCACCAACCTGCTGATCTTTCGGGAAAGCCGACGGCTCTTCCCAAACGTCGAGCCACGCGGGCAACTCTCCAAGGAACTGCGCGCCAAAGTATTCTCCGAGGTCAAGGCGATTTTCCTCCACCGGGTTGGCACAGTCATCTCCTATCAGGTGGACAATGTGGTCATCTCGGCCTTCCTGGGATTGGTGGCGGTCGCCGTTTACGGCAACTACTATTATGTCGTCACCTCAGTCTGCGCCCTGGTCGGCGCCGCCTACGCCTCAATGCAAAGCGGCTTCGGCAACAAAATCCATACCACCTCAAAGGCGGAGATTTTCACGCTGTTCATGAAACTCTGCCGGCTGACCCAGATCCTCATCCTCTGGTGCGCGGCAATGATGCTCGCCCTTTACCAGCCTTTTATCACCATATGGACCAGGGGAGATCCCGACCTGCACAGACATGTCCTCACGCCAATATTGATGGTGCTCTACTTCTATGTCAACCAATCCCGCCAGGCCCTTCTGACCTTCAAAGCCGCCGCCACCCTATGGAGACCAGACCGATGGAAACCCATCATCGCCGGAGGCGTCAACCTTGCCGTCAATATCCTTTTCGTCCTCTTCCTGCCAGACGGCTACAAACTCGATGGCGTGATCCTCTCCACCATCCTCGGATATGTCTTGATTCAGATTCCCTGGGAAACCCATGTCGTCTTCACCCATTTCTTCGCTTCTCAGCAACAACGGCAATATTGGCATTTCCATGCCCGTTTCGCGGCATTGACCCTGGCATTGTGCGGCCTCACCTGGGGGGCGACACTTCTGGTTCCCCTGAATGGCCTGGCTGGCCTGATGACCAAGGGCGTCGTGGCTCTCGTGGTCTCAGGAGGCATGACGCTTGCCTTCTTCCACGATGATGCTAGAAAGATTCTGGAGCGTCATAGGCACCGGAATC
>JAFYIW010000159.1 GCA_017538465.1 Victivallales bacterium | reverse complement strand
GTTGCCGCAGATCCATCCGAGTCGCCAGCCGGTCATGTTGAAGCCCTTTGACATCGAGTGCAACTCGACGGCGACCTCCTTGCCATGGGGGCGCGTGAGGATGCTCAGGGGCTTCCCCGCGAAATTCAGCGGCGCGTAGGCGGCGTCCACCACCAGCAATGCGCCGATTTCCCGTGCGAAGGCGATGGCCTCGTCATAGAATTCCGGGGTGGCGAGCGCGCCGGTGGGGTTGTTGGGGTAGTTGAGGTAGATGAGCTTGGCGGCCTGCCAGTCCTCGGCGGCGACCTGCGAGAAGTCCGGCAGAAAACCACGCGCTTTGGTCAACGGCATTTTGACGACGCGGCCGCCCAGGTAGGTCGTCCAGGTCCCCAGCACGCCATAGCCGGGCGTGGTCATCAGCGCGACGTCGCCGGGATTGATGAAGACCGAAGGCAGGAGCGTGAGGGCGGATTTGCTGCCGATGGTGTGGTTCACCTCGGTGTCGGGATCCACTTCCGCGCCATAGAGGCCCTTCATGTAGTTGGCGACCGCCACCTTGAACTCCCGGCAGCCATTGTCGGAGTAGAAGCGGTTCTCCGGCTTGCCGGCCTCGGCGGCGAGGGCGGCGACGACCTCCGGGAAGGCCGGCTCATCCGGTTCGCCCACGCCCATGTCAACCAGCGGCAGCTCGGGATGCGCGGCCACGGCGGCGCGCTTGGCGCGCTTGATTTTCTCGAATTTGTAGATGACGGTGCTTTGACCAAAAGTGCGTCCGCCGATGCGTTCGGCGAAGAGTTCCTGCATGAATGCGTCGGTAGCCATCGATCATTCCCCTTTGAGTTTGGCGAGCAATTCGGGCGGCAATGGGGCAAGAGCCTCGATGACGGCGCTCTTGTTGCTGGGCAAAGTCACGGTCTCGCCGGTTTCCTTGCCGAGCAGCGTCTTGGCCAAAGGGGTGCCGTAGGAAATGCAGTTGTGGTCGGGGTCGTTGTCCAGGAGCCCGAGGATGGTGATGGCCTCGTCGTGGTCGTCATCCGTGTATTTCAGCGTGACCACGCAGCCCGGCACCACCACATTTCCGACCTGGACGTCCGCGAAGTCCGTGGGACGCAGCTCCGCCATCTGCTGCTCCAGCTGGAAGCGAAGTTTCCCCAGCTCCCGCTGGCGTTCCTTGGCGGCCTTGAACTCCGAGTTCTCGGAGAGGTCGCCATGGCCTTTGGCGGTCTTGATGGCCTCCTCGTTGGCGGGAATCTCCACGTCAACGAGGTTCTGGAGACGCTTCTGGAGTTCCTGGAAGGAGCGGATGGAGGTCTGCGGGGCGATGGCGAGACGCTTGCGGTTCGGGTTGTCGGCCACATAGACCGTGAGGTAGGGATACAGACGGCAGATCCGGACCAGCAGCGCCTGGCGCTCGTCCGCGTCCAGCAGCGGGAGCCGTCGGGCGCAGTTGATGAGGTCGCGGCTGACAGTCTCGTCGCCGTCGCGCATCAGCGTTCGCTGGAAATTCTCGTCGGCGAGCAGAAGCCGCCGCAGTTCACGCTGGCTTTTGAGATAATTGCCTTTGAGCTCCTTCCGGAGGACCTTGAAGAGGACGTATGGCTTGGCCAGATAGACCGCGCGGTCGGGATCGGATTTCGGGGCCTTCCAGAGCCAGAAATAGTGGTCGGCGGAGGGCTTTTCCTCCTTGAAGGCGAGTTTGATCTGCTTCACGAAGAGCTCCTTGAGGTCACGGTCGCCCGCCAGGAGCTTTTCCGCGTTTCCCCATAGGCGATAGGGCATTCGGAGCGTGGCGTCGATGAGGTAGTTTCCGCCTTTGGCGGCGAGCGTGGTGGCGAACCAGGCGGTCACCAGCTTGGTCGGCATCTTGTCCGAGATGGCCACGAAGAGGTCCGGGTTGTTCCAGGCGGCGACCTTCTCCGCAATCTCCTTCAAGTAGCCTTCCAGGGAAAGGCTGGCGTCACTGGCGGCTTCGCGCTGGATGATGGCCACCGCGTTGCACCAGCTTGGGGCGAGGTCGGCGCGGGCGGCGTCGCGGCTTAGAAGCGCCTTGACGGCGTCGAGATTGGCGGGCGGGTCAAGGGCGAGTTTCTCGGTGCGGGTGAGGCGGCCTTCCAGTTCGGCGATGGAACGGCTTTCATCCCAGCGTGGGAGGGGGCGCGAGGCAGGAGTCGGTGCGGCGGTCATAGTGGTGTCTTTTCGGGGATTCAAGTTGCGTTTGAGTGTATGCTAAGGGAAAGAAGATGACTTCAACGCTGGAAGAACGGCTCGTGCCAGTTGTTGAAGTGCTTGTAGTTTTTGGGGATGCTGTCCAGAATCATCTGGGCGTCGCGGAGGTTCCACAGCGGTTCGATTTCCAGGATTTCCGTGTCCCGCATGGACTTGTCAAAGTGGGAATAACCCATGTACATGCCGTCCATCATCACGGCGTAGATGAGTCCGAGATTCGCCCCTGCGGTCTGATGCATGATGCCGTGATGCCACTGGTCAACCGCGATGCGCAGCCCATAGCGGCCATTCTCATCGGGGCCGTAGATTTCGCCGCCAAGGAAACTCCGCGCGTCCAGGAAGGCGTATCTGCGGATGGTGTGGGAGAACTGGCGAGTGGGATCCTGCACGGTCTTGCTGAGCCTGGTCGCGATCTTCGGATCCTCGAACTCATGCAGGGAAAGCACGAAGGCCGGATGGTAGGTCTTGCAGGAGACTCCCAGCAGCAACAGCGCGATGAAAAGCAGAAACAGGCAGTGGGACTTTTTCATGTCGGCTACGTGAGTTTGCGGTAAAGCGTCGCCACGCTGACGCCGAGGATCTTGGCGGCCTTCTCCTTGTCGTCGCCCTGCTCTTCCAGCACCCGCCGGATGTACTGCTGCTCGCATTGCTTGAGGTATGCCTTGAGGGTGAGGCTGTGTCCGGCTGGAGCGACGATACGAGGGGTGGGAATGGCCGCGGATGGATTTTCCGACTCTGCCTTTGCGGGAGGAGCCGAATTTTGAAATTCCGGCGGGAGGTCGGCCAGTCGAATCATCCCTCCTTCGCAGAGCGTGGCTCCGCGTTCCAGCGCGTGGACCAATTCACGGACATTGCCTGGCCAGGCATGACGGGCCAGTGCCACGCTGGCGTCTTCGGCCAGCTGCAAGGCTGGACCCTCGGATGGCGAAAGGCGAGCCAGGACGGCGGAGGCCAAAAGCGGGAGGTCGCCTTCACGTTCGCGCAACGGCGGGACTTTCAGCGTGAAGGCGCTGAGACGATAGTAGAGGTCCTGCCTAAGACGCCCCTCCGCCAGGAGCTGCTCGAGATTCTCGTTGGTCGCCGCCACTACCCGCACATTCACGGGGATGGACTGCACTGCGCCGACTGGACGAACCTCATGCTCCTGCAAAGCGCGCAGAAGCGCCAGCTGCGTGGAAAGCGGAACCGAGCCGATTTCATCCAGAAAGAGCGTCCCGCCGTCGGCGGCAACAAAAAGGCCGTCCTTGTTGCGGACGGCTCCAGTGAAGGCTCCCTTGACATGCCCGAAGAGTTCGGATTCGAGCAGGTTCTCGGAGAGCGATGCGCAGTTGACGGGAACGAAGGCGCGGCCTGCGCGGCCGCTGGAGGAGTGAATCGCCTTGGCGACCAGCTCCTTGCCCGTGCCGCTCTCTCCGATGATGAGCACCGTCATCTCGCTC
>JAFYIW010000158.1 GCA_017538465.1 Victivallales bacterium | reverse complement strand
GAGCCGGTCATGCCGGGGACCAATTGCACCAGCAGGATGGCGAAGATGATGATGGCGGCAAGGATTGCCAACCCAATCAGCAGATTCTGGGTGACCAGGACATTCTGCTGCGAAGCGACATTGCGGGCCACGTCGTCATTCTGGCTTTCGGCGGCGGCATTTTGGGAGCTGGCTCCGATGATGGTCGAGTAGTTGGAGGGCAGCTGCGACAACTCCAGGCGAACGTCGAAGTTGGTCAAGGTGAGCACGGAATCCACTTTGACGATGGTCTTCTCCTCGATGCGCTCGTCGTCGATGTAGATGGGAGTCATGGTGCTGAAGGGCTCCACCGTGACGGTGTTTCCATGCACCGTGAACTTGCATTGGAAACGCGCGACCTGGCCGAGGCGTATCGTCACATAGTTGTCATGGGAGGCCCCGACCGAGTTGACCCCCTCCCACAGGACGCCGAATTCCGTGATGTTGGCCTCCTCGTTCTGCCAGGTGAGATGGAAAGACGATGGTATCCCCCGGCTGCCGAAGCCGAAGAAAAGCTGCCCGAAACGCACAATGGTGCCATTGTGAAGCGGGGCCTCGCGGACTTTCACGCAGTCAATGACGATGCCTGCGCGACTGCTGATGTCATGGATGGACCAGTTTCCGTCGGTATGGCGCAAAAGATAGAAATGCTTGCGGCTGATGCTGCTTTCGGCCACCCGTTTCAGGCTGACGTCACAAGCCGAAGAGCGTCCGACCTCAATGCGCTCAAGGTCGGGGAAGCTTTCGGTGTTGAAGTGAATCAACTCAACTCCCTTATTGTTGTAGATGTGGCAAATCGGCATGGCGTCGCCTTTAAGGGAATGGGGTTACGGATGTGCTTTTCAGGGAAATCAGGGCATTGAAATCAGGGCATTTCGTCTTGGAGTGTCTGGCGGATTTCGTCTTGGAGTGTCTGGGCCAGCCCGTCCAGGGGGCGCATTTCGGAGCGTTTTCCCCAGTTCCGGCGTTTGAATTCGGCCTGGTTTTCGGCGAGGGTCTTGGGAGAGATGACCACCCGCATCGGGATGCCGAGCAGGTCGGCGTCGGCAAAGGCGCTGCCGGCCTTTTCGCCCCGGTCGTCCAGCAGGACTTCCACGCCAAGCTTCAGCAGTTCTTCATAGAGCTTCTCGCAGGCCTCCGCGACGGCGGTCTCGGAGTATTTCAGGCCGATGATGTGGACCTGGAAAGGCGCGATGGACATGGGCCAGACAGGCCCCCATTCGTCATGGTTCTGCTCGCAGACGGCGGCCATGCCGCGGCCGACTCCGATGCCGTAGCAGCCCATGATCATCGGCTTGGACTTGCCGTCGGCGTCCAGGAAATTGCACCCCATCGGCTTGGAGTATTTGGTTCCGAGCTGGAAGATGTTGCCGATTTCAATGCCGTGCAGGAGTCTGAGGGGCGCGCCGTCAATCGGCGAGGGGTCGCCGTCACGCACATTGGCGATGTCCGCCACCATGACCTGATCCTTCTGAGCGACGTCCCTTTCGTAGTTGAAATTCCTGAAGTGGTAGAGTTCTTCATTGGCGCCCACCACCAGGTTGCTCGAGTTGGTGACGGAGGGATCCACGACCACGCGGAACTTGGTGAGGTCAAGGCCATAGAGGGATGCATAGCCGGGGACGGCGCCGACCGAGCGGATCAGCTCGTCGTCCGCGAACGACAAATCGGCGTCCTTGACGACCTTGGCCAGTTTGGTCTCGTTGACCTCCAGGTCGCCGCGGATGTTGACGAAGACGAGTTTTCCCCGGGAGTCCTTGTAGAAGACAGCCTTGCAGGTGTGGTCGGCGGTGATGCCGAGGAATTTCGCCAGGTCGTCGATGCTCTTGCAGTGCGGTGTCTCGACCTTCTCGACGGGCAGGGGATCCTCATGCGTGTATTGGAGTTTCGCGCAGGCGACCTCCCGGTTTGCCTGGTAGTTGCCATTCGGGGAGACGAAGAGCGTGTCCTCCCCGCAGTCGGCGACCGCCATGAACTCGTCGGAACGGTTTCCGCCGAAGATTCCGGAGTCGGCCTGGATGCAGAGCATGTCCCTGATGCCGATGCGTTTGAAGATTCGGAAATAAGCCTCCCGGCAGACCTCGTAGTATTTTTCCAGGTCCTCCTGCGAGGCATGGAAGCTATAGGCGTCCTTCATGGTGAACTCGCGGACGCGGATGAGGCCGGCGCGCGGGCGCGCCTCGTCACGGTATTTGATCTGAATCTGGTAGAGCATCAAGGGCAGCTGCTTGTAGCTGGAAACCTCGGCTCGCGCGATGTGGACGACGGCCTCCTCATGGGTCATCCCCAGCATCATGTCCTTGCCGTTGCGGTCCTTGAAACGGAGGAGCTCCGATCCCACGGAGTCCCAGCGGCCAGACTGCTGCCAGAGTTCAGCCGGAAGCACGACGGGCATCAGGACTTCCTGCCCGCCGATGCGGTTCATCTCCTCACGGATGATTCTCTCGATTTTGGTGGTGATGCGTCTGCCGAGTGGCAGAAGCGAGAAGATGCCGGCCGAGACGGGGAGGCAGTAGCCGCCGCGGACAAGAAATTTATGACTGGCGGTCTGGGCGTCGCGCGGGGGTTCGCGCAGACGCTGGCCTACAAGTTTGGAGAGGCGCATATTCGGTTGTCGTGAAGTTGGAATGGGCAGCTCGGGAATTCCGGGGGAATGATGGCCAAAGGCAGGAATTCCCGCGAACGTAATCAATGGCAATATACCGTATGAAATACGAACTGGTGACTGAACGGCATATAAATTTATCCGGCGGTGCTAAATTATTGTATCAGTGATTTTCTCGCCCATGTTCACCATCTTTGCAAGGAGAGACAGCCATGAAGAGAAGTTTGGTCTGGTTGGGAGTCTTGGCGTTGGCCGGAATGCTTTGCGGCTGTGACACCAGAGAGCCTTCCCCAAAGGAAAAAGCCGCCGCGCAGCAGAAGCAGGCGGAGTCGCAGAAGCAGGAGTCTCAGGACAGCTCCGTTGCCTCGGAGGTCGGCTCCGTCATCGACTATGGCATCGGCGTCACCCAGACCCGTGCGCTGAAGCAAGCCAAGCAGCAGATTCACAATATCAACGATCAGCACAACCGAGAACTGGAGCAGGCTCTGGGCGATTGAGCCCGCGCGTGGTGCGTTATTCCAGAGTCTGGGCGATTTCCCGGAGAGTCTGGATGATGGGGAGGTGCTGCGGGCAGGCTTCTTCGCATTGGCCGCACTGGAGGCATTCGGAGGCCTTGGCGCCGCCGGGCCGCCAGGAATAGTCCATCTTGGCACGCTGGAGGTCTCCGTAGCGCTGGTAGCCGTTCATCACCGAGAAGAGCTCGGGGATGTGGATGTTGGCGGGGCAACCGGAAATGCAGTAGTGGCATCCGGTACAGGGAATGGCGTTGCACTGCTCGATGGCTTCACGTGCACGGGCAAGGACTTTGCGCTCCGTGTCGGAGAGCGGCCGGAAGTCCTTGGCATTCATATACGACAAGTTGTCGCGCATCTGTTCCTCGTCGGACATCCCGCTGAGGACGACCATCACATTCTCCAGCGAGGCGGCATAGCGGATGGCCCAGGAGGCGAGTGAGGCATTGGGTTCGGCGACGGCCAGGATGTCCTGCGCCGCCTTGGGCGGATTGACCAGCAAGCCGCCTTTGACCGGCTCCATCACCACCACGGGCTTGCCATGGCGGGTGGCGATCTCGTAGCACTCGCGGGCGGCGACGCCGGGGTCCTCCCAGTCAACGTAGTTGATCTGGAGCTGCACGAACTCCGCGTCGGGGTGTTCGGTCAGCAGCTCCTCCAGCATTTTGGGGGTGCCGTGGAAGGAGAAGCCCCAGTGGCGCACGAGTCCCTGCGCCTTGAGGTCCTTGATGTAGTCCCACAGGCCATATTTTACATAGAGTTCGACGTTGGACTCGTCGATGCCGTGGAGCAGGTAGAAGTCGAAGTATTTGGCGTTGGTGCGCTCAAGGGAGTGATGAATCTCGCCCTTGGCTTCGCCCTCGGTCTTGCATGCCCAGGTGGAGGCGTTGAGCTTGGAGGCCAGGTAGTAGCTTTCGCGCGGATGGCGGTCGCAGAGCGCCTTGCGCGTGGCCTCCTCGGAGCCGCCATAGATATATGCGGTGTCGAAGTATTTCCCTCCTGCGCTCAAAAATGCGTCCACCATCCGGCAGGTCTGCGGGATGTCGATTTCCTTGCCCTGACGCGGCAGTCGCATCAGGCCGAAACCCAGCTTGGAGCAGTCGTGGACAAGTGTATTCATGGCTGGCGTTTTTAACCCCGCGCAAGAATGCGCAGGCACGGGACCTAGGACTCCGGGCTTCGCCCGGAACACAGAACCCCTACTAGCGGATTTTGGTGAGGTCGAGGCCGGCCTCTTCCCAGAAGAGGGTGTCTTCGACGAGCTTGCAGTCGATTTCCCAGAAGTGGTTCATGGTGTCCTCCTTGCTGGGGCCGCGCTGCTGGACTTGCTTCAGGTATTCGCGGAGGGCCTCCGGCGTGATGGCGCACGCCGTGTCGGCGAATTTCGGGAGATTCTCCAGAAGAGCGCAACTGAAGGCGTGGACGACGGGGTCGTCCGAGGGCACTTGGAGGCTGGTTCTCAGGGTGCAGACCACCAGTGTTCCGGCGCCGACCTTCACGCTGAAGAGGTGGCTGAAGTTGCGCAGAGTGTCCGCGTCAATGAAATGCTTGATGTTGTGGACGAGTCCCTTCATGCGGTCGCGCACCGGCTTGTCCACTCCGCTGATGAGTTGGTTGACGGGCACGGGGAAGTCGTCGAGGTTGACCTTGAAGGCGCCGTCAATCAGGTTGTAGAGATTGAAATCGAAGTATTTGTCCAGCGCGAGGGCAGACTGGAGCGCGGGTGCCGAGATGATACCGCCGAGGTTGCTGCCGCGGTCCCAGATGCAGGGCTTGCAGCGCTCCAGGGCCCCCGGGAAGAAGTAGTTGCCGTTCGCGGGCTGCGGCGGCGTGGGCTGCAGGAGCAGCACGGTCTGGCCGGCGGAAAGCGCTTGGAGCACCCCGTCATTGAAGTCGCTGGTGACGAGGGTGTTCGCGGGGACTTTCGGGAGCGCCTGGCGGGGATAGCCCCAGAGGTGCCAGGAGTTGGCGAGTTTCAGGTCGTCGGCGGTGAAGGTCGCCGTGATCTCGATTTGCGCGGCCTCGGTGGTCTCGGCGAAGCGCAGCTCGAGCGTGGCGAGCTGCTGGAGTCCGCCGGCCAGCGAGATGTCCCTGCCCTCGTAGAGCGTCTCCGTGGAACCGGCAGGATAGCGGACGGTGACGGCGAGGTCGCCACGCCGGGCGGGCTGGGGTAGGAAGTCGGAGGCGTAGAGGGTGCATTTCACCGGGGCGTCCCAGAAGAAGGTGGTGCGGTCGAAGTGCGCGAGGAGCGCGGCGTTGTCGTTGAACTGGCGCATCCATTCCGGCGGGATGTATTTGTCGTCGTCGAAGCAGTCCAGGATGCCGTTTTTGTTCTCGTATTTGAGGCAGTCGGAGAGCTGGAGCATCTCGAAGCCGCACAGGTTGGAGCGTCGGCACTCCTCGAAGTAGGTCTTGAGCGCCGCCATCTTCCATTTCTGGGAGGCTTGGATGTAATCCGGGAGACGGTTGGCGAGGCCCTTGCGCTCAATCAGCGCGGGCAGTTCGTCCATAAAACGCGGGCGGGCGATGCCATTCTTCTCGAGGTATTCCGGCCCGACTTCGGCGGCGAATTTCTCGTATTTATCTATAAGTGCTTTATAATCAGGAACTTCAATGTAATGCGCCGCTTCGTGTGCGATGGTTGGGCGCATGGGGACGATGGCGCGGTGCACGGTGGCGTTGCAGCGGGGATTTTCGGTGGTGACGTCGAATGGCGCGTCGTAGGCGGAGCCGTTGATGCGCCAGGGGTCATCGACATGGAACATCTCGGCGTGCCGTCCCATCGGGAAGAAGTATGCGATGTGCTGGCTGTAGAGGTCGGCGGAGGTGCGGTCGAATTCCCCCCATCCGGAGTTGTCCACGATGATTTTTCCGGGGGCGAGTTCGCGGCCGAGCCGGTAGAGTTCGTGGACTTGCGGGACGTGGCCGGAGTTGTGCATCTCGTTGCCGATGCAGAAGATGGCCAGGGACGGATGGTTGCGGTAGTTCAGGATGGTGTCGGTCCAGTTGTGCTGGTCCATGGAGAGGTTCTTCTTCTCGCCCTGCTCGTCGGTCTCGAAGTTGAAGCCGATTTCGGCGTGGATGAAGATGCCCTCCTCGTCGGCGGCCTGGACGAATTCGGGCCAGGGCACGGTGCTGTGGAAACGCACGAGGTTGAAGCCGTATTTCTTGGCCTGGCGAATATACTTGACGTCGGCCTCGAAGCGGCTTTTCCCGGTCATGTTGGGATGTTCGTGGGCGGCGATGCCGCGGATGCAGCCGCGGAAGTAGATGGGCGAGCCGTTGACCAGGATGGCCTTGTTCTCGAAGGGCTGGAGTTCGCAGTAGCCGAAGCGCTCCGCCACGCCGTCCGCCACGAGGCGATAGAGCACGGGGGTGTCTGGTGACCAGGTCTTGAGGGCGCTGGCGTCGAAGCGCGTCTGCCAGGTGCCGTTGGGGAGTTTTGTGGCGCCCAGTAGCGGCGCGCTGGCGGGTTGCCCGTCCTGCAGAAGAATTGCGGGATTGACGAGTTGCTCAGGCGAGGAGACGACCAGCAGACCGCTGGAGACATGGCTGCGGATGTAGAGTTCGGACATCTTTCGTTGGAATGAGGAATGAGGAATGTATAGTTCTCGCTCGCGTGCGAGCGAGCAAAGCCTTACCGCCCGGTGATGGCGCGGCCTAGGAATGCCATCAGTGGCCTTGGGTCGTACCAGGCGCAGTGGTTTCTGGCGATGCGGTAGGTCTCGCGGCGTGCCAGCGCACGGGAGGAGTTGGCCAGACCGCCTAGCCGCATGTGCACCAATGGGCGATTCTGGAGATAGCGCCAATGGATGTCGGCCTTGTGGCAGCGCCATACGAAATCGTAGTCGGCGGAGATGCGGTAGCGCGTGTCGTAGAGCCCAATGCGGTCATAGACACGCTTCCGGAAGAAGGTGCCCGGGTGGGGCACGGCCATCTTCCAGGGAAGTTTGGCCAGGCTCTGCGGGACGAAGAGCCAATCGTCTTCGGGGAGGGCGGCGTGCATTGCGACAGGGCAGGACACGGCATCCACCTCAGGCGTAAAGGCCCGCAGGATGGTTTCCAAGGTCTCTGGCTCATACCAGTCGTCCGCGTTAAGCAGTGCCACGATTTCACCGTTGACCAAGGGAATCGCCTGGTTCCAGGCGGAGGGGATGCCCGCTTCGTCTGGGTGGCGGGTCTGGGGGATGACGCCGAAAACGCATCCCTGCCCTTCAAAGCGCGGGCGGTATTTCTCCAGCAGCTCGAGAGTGCCGTCGGTGGAGCCGCCGTCCACGAAGAGGTATCCGTTGGGCAGAACGGTCTGCGCCAGCACGGCGTCCAGCGTCTGCTGGAGCGTTTTCGCGGCGTTCCAGCAGATGGTCACGAGGCTGAGCGTGGGCGTGGTCATTCCTTTTTCTCGGCCTCGTAGAGGGCGACCTGTCGGGTCAATTCGGTGATCTGGCGTTCCAGACGGCGGAATTTCGCCATTGCAAGCAGCGCCCCGGCATAGACGGCGAGAAGCAATAGATAGAGCATCAAGTCCGCGCCGCGGCCGACACCCACCAACGCGGCGACTCGGTTGGCAAGTTCCGGGAAAAGCACCAGGACCACGCCCACGCAGAATTGCGCCAAAATGAAGAGCCGCGTGGCCAGACGGCTCTTCAGGACCATGAAGCACAGCAGCGTGAGCGCAACCAGCCCCAGGATGAGGATGATCTTGATCGGCATCTTCTCGGAGGTTAAAGGTTAAAGGTTAAAGTGTAAAGTTTGAAGGTGAGAGGTGAGAGGTGAGAGGTGTTTAAAGTTTAAAGGGGCAAAAGGTAAAAGTTCAGGCCTCTGGTCTTAGGCCTCAGGTCTCAGGCCTCAGGCCTCTGGTCTCTGGACCTGCCAGGAAGGTTAGAGGTTAGAGGTTTTGCACCGTCCGCTCCGCCGGGCGGAACCCGCGGTGCGCCGTGGGTAATCTCTTGCCGATTAGCTCTGTCGCTTCAGCAGGTCCAGGAATTCGTTGCGGGTGGCCTCGGAACGCCGGAAGGAGCCCAGCACCGCGGAGGTCACCATCAGGGAGTTCTGCTTCTGCACGCCGCGCATCATCATGCAGAGGTGATGGCATTCCATGACCACGCCCACGCCCTCGGCGTCGATTTTGTCCCTGACAAACGAGGCGATCTGCTGAGTGAGGCGCTCCTGGAGCTGGAGCCGCCGCGCGAAGCAGTCCACGATGCGGGCAAGTTTGGATACGCCATACACTTTGCCTTTGGGAATGTACCCGATATGGCAGCGTCCGTAGAAGGGCAGCAGGTGGTGCTCGCACAGCGAATAGACCTCGATGTCCCGCACGATGACCATGTGGTTGCATTCCTCGGTGAAGATCGCGTCGCCGACGATGTCGTCGGGGTTCTGGTGGTAGCCCTGCGTGAGGAACTCGAGCGCCTTCGCGAAGCGCTCCGGAGTCTTCACGAGTCCTTCACGCTCCGGGTTCTCGCCAATCTGGGCCAGAATCGCTTTCAGATGTTCGGAGATTTCCATGACAGGGTAGAGGTTCTAGAGGTGCCAGGGTGCGGGGCTGGCGTCGGAGGGCATGCGCCAGTCGCCGCGCGGGGAGAGGGCGATGGTGCCGACTTTGGGGCCGTCTGGCATGCAATTGCGCTTGAACTGCTGGTTGAAGAAGCGCCGTACGAAGAGCTCGAGGGCGCGTTTGATTTCGGCCCTTTTGAACTGTCCCCTGAAGGCATGCTCGGCGAGGGCCTGGAGATTTTCCGGGGATTCGGAGTAGCGCAGGAAATAGTAGAGGAAGAAGTCGTGGAGGGCGTAGCTGCCGAGAATGCCTTCGGTCTGCTGGTTGCCGCCGGGCAGGAGCTCGGGCGAGACCGGCGTGGCGTTGATGTCCCGCAGCGTCGCGGCGAGTTTCGGCTCGGAGATGCCGGCGACATATTCCACCAGATAACGCACCAGCGTCTTGGGCACGCCGCAGTTCACCGCGTACATCGAGATGTGGTCGCCATTGAAGGTGCTCCAGCCCAGCGCGATTTCGGAGAGGTCGCCGGTGCCGACGACCAGCCCTCCAAGCTCGTTTGCCACATCCATCAGGATCTGGGTGCGCTCGCGCGCCTGGGCGTTCTCGTAAACCACGTTGAGGTCCTTGGGGGCATGCCCGATGTCCTTGAAATGCTGCATGACGGAATTCTTGATGCTGATTTCCCGAAGCTGGGCGCCGATTTCACGGGCAAGCGCACAGGCGTTCTTGTGGGTCCGTCCGCCGGTCCCCATGCCGGGCATGGTGACGGCGAGGATGTCGGTGTGCGGGCGTTTCAGCAGGTCGCAGCATCGTGCGCAGACGAGCAATGCGAGGGTGGAATCCAGGCCGCCGGAGAGTCCCACGACCAGCCGCCTGGCATTTATGTGGGTGACGCGCTGCGCCAGACCGGTCGCCTGGATGGAGAGGATCTCCTGGCAGCGTTCCGCACAGTCCGCCGCAGCCGAAGGCACGAACGGCATGGATGGCAACGAACGGAATTTCAGGGCGGAAATGGCGGGAACTGGCGCGGCCGCAATGCGCTGGACGGCGGCGGAAGGCACGTCGTTGAAGCTGGTCCACGCACGCCGTTGCTGTTCCATCCAGGCGGGCTTGACCTCTGCGAAAATCAATGCGCCATCTTGCTCGAAACGCTCATTTTCGTTCAGAATTCGACCGTTTTCGCTAATCATGGCGTGACCAGAGAAGACCAGGTCGGTGGTGGATTCATGGACTCCGGCGCCGGCGAAGGCGTAGATGCAGGCATAGCGCGCCGAGAGCCCCGTCACCAATGACTTGCGATATTGCGCCTTGGCGACCAGCTCGGGGCCTGCGGAGAGGTTGAAGATGAGCTTCGCTCCGCCGAGCGCCAGGGAGGCGGAGGGGGGAATCACCGCCCACATGTCCTCGCAGAGCTCAACGCCGAAGACGAAGTCGTTTCCCGCGTCGAAGACCAGTCGATTGCCCAGCGGAGCCGTCTGGCCGCAGAGAGTGACCGGCGTGCCATCATGTTCCAGAACGGAACGGAAATGGCGCTTCTCATAAAACTCGCGATAGTTGGGCAAGTAGGTCTTGCCCGCCAGTCCGAGAATACGGCCGTTCTGAAGGACTGCCGCGACGTTGAAGAGCCGGCTTTGCACGCGGAGCGGCAATCCCACGATGAGCGCCATCGCGCTTTTGCGGGTGCCTTCCAGCACCTTGGCCAGCGCCTCCTCGGCGGCCTGAAGCAGCACCCGCTGCTCGAAGAGGTCGCCGCAGGAATATCCGGTGAGGGCGAGTTCCGGCAGCACCAGCGCGGCGCAGCCGGCTTGCTGCGCCTCTCCGGCCAGCCGGAGCACCTCGTCGGCGTTCGCCAGCGGGTCGGCGACTTTCACGCGGGGCACGCCCGCGCCAATGCGGTAGAAGCCTTGCAACATAGGAGAATTTGACCGGCGTTGATGATGGATTCCAAGGAACTACTTGCCGTGGCAGTTCTTGTATTTTTTCCCGGATCCGCACGGGCAGGGGTCGTTGCGGCCGACCTTCGGCGTCTCACGGTGGATGGTCCGGGCGCGTTCCTGCGCGGGGCGTCCGGCGCTGGTGCCCTCGAACTGCCCGAGCTGCTGATGCATCGTCTGGTAACTGGCGGCTCGCGGGGCCTCCGGCAGACCGTCCCCGCTTGTCTTGGGGGAGGTCGCCTTGGAATTCGCTTCGCGAGTCCCGCTGTCCGGGGAGCCGTCCTTGCCGCCGGGGGCTTCGCGCTGGTTTTTCAGCCGATAGCGGAAAATGGAGGTCGTCACCGAATCCTTGATGCCGGTCATCAAGGTCTGGTAGATTTTGAAGGCCTCCTGCTTGTACTCCACCAGCGGGTCGCGCTGGCCGTAGGAACGCAGCTGGACATTCTGGCGCAGGTCGTCCATGTTGTAGAGGTGTTCCTGGTAGAGATTGTCAATGGAGTTGAGCATGACGTAGCGCTCCAGCCAGCGGGTGGCCTCGGGGATTTCGCTTTCCTCCTTGAGGGCGTATGCGGCGTCCACGCGTTCCATGATGGCGTCGGCCAGTTGCTCGGGTGATCCGTCCTGTGCGAAAGTCTCCTCGGGGAACGGGATGGGCACGGTGCGGCTGAGCCAGTTCCTGACCTCGGTCAGATTCAGCGGCTCGTTGCGCACACGGGCGTTGAAGGCGTCCTCCACGCGGTCCATGACGGCGTCGCGGATGAAGTCCATCAGCAAGGACCGGGTGTCCTCCGTGGTGAGGATTTCATAACGCAGATTGTAGATGGCGGTGCGCTGCTTGTTCATCACGTCGTCGTATTCGAGCGTGCGTTTGCGGATGGCGAAGTGCTGCTGCTCGACGCGCTTCTGCGCCTTCTCGATGGAGCGGGTCAGCAGTGGATGGGAGAGTTCCTGCCCTTCCTCCAGGCCGAACCGTTCCATCAGATTGGCGATGCGGTCGGAGCCGAAGAGCCGCATCAAATTGTCCTCCAGTGAGATGTAGAAACGCGAGGAGCCTGGGTCCCCCTGACGCGAGCAACGTCCGCGCAACTGCAGGTCGATGCGGCGGGCGTCATGGCGCTCCGAGCCGATGACGTGGAGGCCGCCGACTTCGCGGACGCCGGGGCCGAGTTTGATGTCCGTGCCGCGGCCGGCCATGTTGGTGGCGATGGTCACCGCGCCGCGCTGGCCCGCCCGCGCCACAATCTCCGCCTCGCTCTGATGCTGTTTCGCGTTGAGGACATTGTGGATGATGCCGGCGCGGGTGAGCAGACGGCTGAGCAGTTCGGAGACCTCCACGGAGATGGTTCCGACCAGCACCGGTTGTCCCCTTTTGTGGCATTCGGTGATCTCGTCGATGATGGCGCGGTATTTCTCGCGCTGCGTCTTGTACACGCGGTCGTTGTAATCGACGCGGATGCAGGGGCGGTTGGTGGGAATGGTGACGACATCCAGCTTGTAGATGGACTTGAATTCCGTGGCCTCGGTGGCGGCGGTGCCCGTCATGCCGGCGAGCTTCTCATACATGCGGAAGTAGTTCTGGATGGTGATGGAGGCCAAGGTCTGGGTCTCCCGTTCGATCTGGACATTCTCCTTCGCCTCCAGCGCCTGGTGCAGCCCCTCCGAGAAGCGGCGGCCGGGCTGGGGGCGCCCGGTGAATTCGTCCACGATGATGACCTTGTTGTCCTGCACGACATACTGCACGTCCTTCTCGAAGAGGCAGTATGCCCGCAGCAGCTGCGAGATGTTGTGGAGGCGCTCGGACTTGGTGTCGTATTCGACCTGGATTCGTTTGCGGCGCTCGAATTTCTCCGCTTCGGAGGCCGTGGTGTCCGCGTCGATTTGGCTGAAGAGAGTGGGGAGGTCCGGGACCACGAAGGCGTCCGGGTCGCTCGGCATGAGGTATTGGCGTCCTTTGGCCGAGAGCTCGGATTCGCCGTTGCGCTCGTTCACGGAGAAATAGAGCTCCTCCTTGACCTGCTGGAGCAGCCCGCGGTTGGTGTCCGAGTGCCATTCGATGTCCACGCGCTCCAGTCCCTTGCGGACCGCCGGCTCCTCCATGAAGCGCTTGAGCGCCTTGTGCTTGGGCATGGCCAGCTGGACCTTGGCGAGCAGATGGTAGGCCTCGTTCTTGTCCTCATCGGTGGCGGCCTCGTTGCCCAGGAGCGCCCGGGCGCGCTGGATGAAGTCCGCCACCAGGTGGAACTGGCGGTTGTACAACGACTCGACGGCGGGCTTCACCTTGTCATACATGTGGGTGGAGGTCTTGGCGGGGCCGGCGATGATCAGCGGCGTGCGCGCCTCGTCAATGAGGATGGAGTCGATTTCATCGACGATGGCGAAGAAGTAGTCGCGCTGGACCAGGCTTTTCGGGTCATGGGCCATGCCCATGTCGCGGAGGTAGTCGAAGCCGAACTCCGAGTTGGTGCCGTAGGTGATGTCGCAGGCGTATTGTTCGCGGCGGACATCGGACGGCTGGTTGTTCTGGAGGCACCCCACCGTCAGCCCCAGCCACTTGTAGAGATGCCCCATCCACTCGGAGTCGCGGCGCGCCAGATAGTCGTTCACGGTGACCAGCTGGGTGTTGCGGCCCGTCAGGGCATTCAGATACAGCGG
>JAFYIW010000157.1 GCA_017538465.1 Victivallales bacterium | reverse complement strand
ATGCGTGCCTGCCTCGGACCGACCTGGATCAATGTCGGTGACACCGAAAAATGCGCTGTCACCGCGGCCGAACATGCGCGTATCCGCACGGCATACCTAAATGGCGAATACTCCCCGCGCATTCTCGTCGCCGAGTCACCGCACGCCATCTACACCGTCCCCGAGAAGGACCTGCACGAGATTGCCGAGCGTTCCGCCAAAACCGGGATGCTCGTCCACATCCATCTTGCCGAGACGTCCAAGGAGGTCGAGGACTGCAAGGCGGCGCACGGCGGACTCACTCCCGTGGAGTATCTCCGCGAATGCGGGCTGCTCAACAACCGCGCCCGACTCGCCCATGCAGTGCATCTCACCCCGCATGACATCGAACTAATCCAGGAGAGCGGCGCGGTGCTCATCCACAACCCCACCTCGAATCTCAAGCTCTGCTCCGGGATGTTCCACTTTCAGGAAATCGACCAGGCGGGCATTCCCTTCACCCTGGGCACCGACGGCTGCGCGTCGAACAATGCGCACTCGATGTTCTCCGAGATGAAATTCGCCGCGCTCTCCGCCAAGACGCAGGCGAAGGACCCCACCGCCGCGTCTGCGGAGCGCGTCTTCCGCCTCGCCACCTCCGATGGTGCAAAGGCGTTTTTCCCCGAAGGCGGCGAAATCGCGCCTGGAAAACTCGCCGACCTGATGCTCATCAACCCCGAAATGCCCTACTTCGTGGGCGACTACAACCCCGTCTCCAATCTCGTCTATGCCGGCGAGTCCTCCTGCGTGGACTCGCTGCTCTGCGACGGCAAATTCCTGATGAAACACCGCCAAGTCGAAGGCGAGACCGAAATCATCGAACAGGCGCGTCGCACGTGCGATAAATTCAGATAGCCCGCGGGAACTTGCTTGCCCGCAAGCGGGAACCAGGGAACGCAAAATCAAGCTCGCTTTTATGCGAGCGCAAATTAAGGAGGCAAATGTCGTACATTCTGGTCATTGGCGCGAATCCCGCGTGGGAGAAGGTTCTGGAGTTCAACAAGTTCACTGCAGGAGAGGTCAACCGCGCGTCCCGCGTGGATGGCTATGCGGCCGGCAAGGCGACGAACTTCTGCCGTGCGCTCAAATGCCTCGGCGGTCTCCCGGGCCGACAATTGACCTTCCTGGGAGGCGAGACGGGCCGGCGTTTCGCCGACGCACTGACGGCCGAGGGGCTGGAATGCCTGTCCGTTCCGACCGGCCAGGAGACGCGTACCTGCACCAACTGCGTCTGCCGCGGCGAGATGACCGAATTGGTCGAACCCGGCACATCCATTACCCTGGATATGCAGGAACAATTCCTTGCGTTGTTGCACGAAAATCTTGCAAATGCGGCGGGCATCGCCGTGGCGGGGAGCATCCCCGACCGCTCGACGCCGGACTTCATGGGAAAAATCGCCGAGGCCGCCAACGAGGCGAACCTCCCGATGCTGGTGGACAACTACCAGAACGCCCCCGAGGCACTCGCCGTAAAGCCGGATTTGTTCTTGAAAATCAATGCATTAGAACTTCAGAAACTGACTGGCCAGCCTGCCATTGAGGAGGGCCTGGCGTGGTTCCATGCGCACTACCCGCTGGCCACTTCCGCCATCACGGACGGACCGAAACAGGCACATCTTCTCCTTCCCCAAGAATGCAGAAGCACAGAACTCCCCGTCCCCGCCGTCGAGGCAGTGAATCCATTGGGAGCGGGAGACACCTGCAGTGCGGTCTTCTTCGCACGACTCCTCGCGGGATGCGCTCCCCAAGAGGCTTTCTCCGATGCATTGGCCGCCGCCAGCGCCTCCTGCCTCACCAACCAGGCCGGGAATTTCGATCCCGCCGCCATGGAGGTTCTAAAAAATATGATGTAGCATTATGAGTAAAAACACCATAGGTATATTATATATGCTGGTGGCCACCTTTGGCTGGGGACTCTCCTTCCTGCTGAACAAGAATCTCCTGAACGCCCTGGAGATGAACACGCTGGTGACCTACCGCTTCGCCATTGGATGCGCGATGCTCTGCGCGGTCTTCTGGAAGCGCCTGAGACAAAACACCACCCCGCGCATGTTGCTGTGCGGGTTCTTCATGGGCGGGCTGCTCTACCTCGACCTCTTTTTCACCTTCCTGGCTTTGGAGAGCACCGACTCGGGCATCGCGGGTGTCATCATGGGGTCGTCCATTCTATGGACTCAGCTTATCCAGACCGTGGTGCAACGACGGCTGCCCTCCCCCTGGATTGCCTTGGCGGCATGCCTGGGTTTCGTCGGAATGGGCATGCTGGCCTGGAAAGGCGGCCGCCTGGAGTTCACGACGGGCGAACTGCTCAGCCTCTTCACCGGGTTCCTCTCCGGCATCATGGTCGTCTCCTACAACCATCTACTGCACGGCAACCGACTGGACGCGACCAGCCTAAGCATCTGGGAATGCCTCTGGTGCGGCATCATCGGCTTCATCGGAATGTCCTGCTTCGAACACCCCAGCCTCCAACTCGCGCCGATGGACTGGCTCTCGCTCGTGCTTCTGGGCGTCATCTGCTCCGGCGTCTGCTTTCTGTGCATCGGACGTGCCCAGGCCAACCTCGATGCAGGGCGAGTGGGCATCCTACTGGCGCTGGAGCCCTTCTTCGCGCTGCTCATCGGCGTGCTGATCGCCCGCGAACACGTCGCCTTGCTTGGCTATCTTGGCTGCGCCCTCATCCTCGCCGCCGCCGCGCTGGCAGGCAAACCGCAGAGAACTCGCTTGCACGCGCAGAGAACTCGCCCGTACGCGGGCGAGAACCAGGGGGAGTAAATCCCCAAACCACCCCACATTGGGCCTTGCTTACACGAATTGTGTAAAACAATCTTCTCAGATTCATTATCATGGGGCAAATCTCCACCACTAAGCCTGTTCCTTCTGCGCTGCGCTCCACCTACGCGCTCCTGACCTACCTGCTCATCCTGCCGCTGATGGGCTGGTTCGGCCTCCTCGGACTACGCGAAGTGCCCTTCCAATGGGACCACCTAGTCTATCAGCTGTGCGCCTGGCTGGGCCTGAGCGCCGCGCCATTGCTGCCAGCGTGGCTTTTCGCCATAATGGGAGGCGACCCGCACTCCGCCCAGAAACGCATCTGGCGTATCGTTCGGTGGCTCTGCTGGGGATTGGCGGGGCTGTTGGCGGGACTTGCCACCGCGCTTCTTCTGGTGGACATCGCCATCCACCGTCAATTCGGCTTCCACTTCAACGGATTGGTCCTGAATCTTCTCGCCACCCGTGGCGGCTTCGAGTCGATGGGACTGGACTACCGCACCATCGCACCTGCGGCCATTGTCCTGACGCTGGTTTCCCTGTTTCATTTTGTCCTTGCGCTTCGTCTCCCCGCCAGCAACAGTCGGCTGCGACGGCTCTCAACAAGGCTCTCCAAACACCATTGGCTCTGCTTCGGCTGGCTTGGCATTCCCGTCTTTGCAATCACAGGGGCCGTCTTTCTCTTCGGCATTGCGGAGTTCTACCAGAACCACGCCATCACCAGCGCAGTGGACACCTACCCGATTCCGATGCAGGTACGCATGCGGAAATTCCTGAAGCGTTTGGGCTGTACGCCACCGCCGCGCAAGGCACGCCAACGCCACGACTTCCGGAACACCGCCCGGCATCTGAATTATCCCTGGGCCTCCGTGGAACGCCAGACACCCGCCAATCCTCCGGACATCATCTGGCTCGTCGGCGAATCCCTCCGTGCCGACCTGCTCTCTCCCGAACGCATGCCCAACACCTGGCGTTTCGCCGAGGAGACCGGCATTCGCTTCCCCAACCACTACAGCGGAGGAAATGGCACCCGCCCCGGGATGTTCTCGATGTTCTACAGCCTCCATACCAATGCCTGGGACAATTGCCTCAATAACAATTGCGGACCGATTTTCTTCGACTGGCTTATCGAGGACAACTACCAGCTCTTCGCCGCCACCTCCGCCAAATTCACCTACCCGGAGTTCGACCGCACCGTCTTCGCCGCCTTCCCGCAGGAATGCCTACGGGAGATGAACAGCAAGAAAGAGCCACCCGAACGAGACATCCTGGCCACCGACAGCCTACTGGAGGCGCTGAAGAACCGCGACCCGTCACGGCCCTTCTTCGGCTTCATCTTCTTCGAGTCCACGCATGCGCCATACACCTTTCCAGAAGGCCAGGCGCCTTTCCGTCCCTATCAGGAGAACCTCAACTACGCCAAAGTCTCCGCCGCCCAGCGCGACCTCTTGTACAACCGCGCCGCCAACGCCGCATTCCACATCGACAAGCAACTTGACCGCATTTACGATTTCCTGCGTGAAAATGACCGGCTAAAGAACACCATCGTCATCATCACCGGCGACCACGGCGAAGAGTTCTATGAACACGGTCGCCTCGGACATAATTCCACTTTTGTCCGCGAACAGACCAGCCCGATGCTGGTGATGCATTTCCCAGGCGTGTCGCCCGCCGTCTATAAGGGCATCAGTCACCACGCCGACATCGTGCCCACTCTCGCGCCCTGGCTTGGCGTGACCAGCACGGATGACAACTTCTCCGTCGGCGGCAACCTCCTCGACCCGCAATATCAGCGCGACTTCTTCTTGGTCTTCGGCTGGGACACGGCGGTATTCGTCAACCGAAATGGCAAATTGCTGTTGCCCATCAGCTTCAAATCCAGTTATGCGTTGAATCCGCTCACCACCTTCGACGACCAGGCCACCGACGAGGACGTGGACGACTTCTACGAGGCAAACGCCGCGCAAATCCAGATCGCCAACATCGAGATGATGCGCCCGCTAAAACGATAACATCATATCATCCCCTTCTCACCTTCCTGGCGGGGCCAGAGTCCAGAGTCCAGAGACCAGAGTCCAGGGTCCAGAACTTTTACCTTTCCCCTTTCCCCTTTAAACTCCTCTCCCTTCTCCCCTCTAACCTCAAATATTCACGCCGAGCTTGACATTCGGGAAGGCGGTGAGGCGGAACATCATGACGATTTCGAAGTCGTTATAGTCCCATCCGAAGCCGCCCACGAAAGTCCAGCAATGCATCTGGTGGGTCAGGGTGTAGGTATGTTCGACAGTATGGTTATGCTCGAAGTCGTATTCGCCGTGGATTTCAAGGGAGGTGCGGGAATTCAGCGGGATATTCAGGGTTCCGGAGATCGTGTCGGCGGTCTCGAAATGCTTCTTGATATAGCTGGATTCCCCTGTGAAGTCCGCCAGAGT
>JAFYIW010000156.1 GCA_017538465.1 Victivallales bacterium | reverse complement strand
CCGATTTTCTGCGATTGGCCGCCAGCGCGCGTTTGCCTGGCGAGGGCGTGCCAGAGGATGCCACGCCTTTGCTTAAGAATCTCTGGTTCAGCATGAACCGTCGCCGCGCGAGTTTCGACTGGCTGATTCAGACGCATTGTCGGAGACTTCGCCCTGGCATGGAGTGGCTGTTGCGATGGGCGTTCACGGAGTGCTATGTCTTGGACCAGTTGCCGCCACCCGTTGCGGTGTCCGTGATGGTGGACGAAGCGAAGCGTCGCTTCAGCACGCCAGAGGCCTCTTTCCTGAATGCGGTTGCCCGACGGGTTCTGCGGGAGGCCCCGAATTCCTCCGCACTGCAGAGGCTTGTCGCAGAGAAGGCGCCGCCCGCCGTTCAGTGCGAATTGCCTCAAACGCTCTATGAACGCTGGCGGAGGACGCACGGCGAGGCGCGGGTGCGGGAACTCTCGGCGCTGCTGCAGGCGCCGGCGGCGGTGACGGGGCGCCGCAGAGGATGCTTTGCGGGGCGCGAGGCGACATGGCCATTGAAGGTGGAGGAGTTCGTTCAGGAGTCCCCGGAGGGCTTCGACCTGCGGGAGTATTATCTTCAGGACGCCTCGACGCTGATGGCGCCGCTGCTGCTGGGGGCGCGTCCCGGCGAGGCGGTCGCGGACCTGTGCGCGGCGCCCGGCGGGAAGGCGCTGATTCTGGCGGAGCTGCTGGACGGGCAGGGCACGCTGTATGCCTGCGACGCGTCTGAGGCACGCCTGGGACGCCTCCGCGAGAATCTCGCGGGCTTTGCGAATGTGCGCATCGAGAGACAGAACGCGGAGCGGCCACGGCTGGCGCCCGCCTCGCTGGACGCGCTGCTGCTGGACGTGCCCTGCTCCAACACGGGGGTGATCCGGCGGCGGCCCGACGTGCGGTGGAATTTCGCGGAGGCGGAGCTGCGGCGGCTGGTCGCCGAACAGCGCCGCATCCTGGAAGGGGCGTCGCCGCTGGTGAAGGCGGGGGGGCGGCTGGTCTATAGCACGTGCAGCATCGAGCCGGAGGAAAACGCGCGGCAGGTGCGTCACTTCCTGGAAAGACACCCCGAATTCACGCTGGCCGCCGAGGAGCAGCTGTATCCGGCCGCCACCCACGACGGCGCCTTCGCGGCCCGGCTGGAGAAAAAGGCCTGACCCGGCAGACGTCCAGCGGCCGGGCGCCGTCCGGGAAAATCCGCGGAATCGGCAGGGAATGGAGGAAAACGGGGAGGGATGGATTATATTAGCCCATTCCCTCATTTTCGAACATTTCAGATGATGTCACCGAAACGCTTTTCTTCTATTCCCCTGACCGAGGAGCTGGCCAAGATATTGCGGGAGCTGCTGGGCGTCCTGGAGCAGCCGGCCACCGCGCGGGAAGTCCATGCGGTGCTGGCGAAACTGCCAGGGCCGCAGTACACGCCGTTCCGATATGGCCGTCCGGAAACCGTCGGCGAATTGCTGGAACAGCTGGTCGCCCGCGGGGAGGTCACGCGGCTGGAGGATGGCGGCTACCAGGTCGCCCCCTTGGGCCGGGCGGAGCTGCGGGAGCTGCTGGGCCGTCCGGAATATGCCGGGCTGGCCGGCGCAATTGCGGCGGCCCGTCCTTTGGCGGTGAACCAGAAAGAGCATCTTCGCAGCCAGTATCTGCGGCGCGACATCCGCAATGCTTTCTATGCCCAAGACACCGCGTTGCTGAGGAAATCCCTGAATGTGCTGGACAACCTCTATGCCAACGACTACGCCAATGCCAGCAGCTGGTTCGATTTCCTGCTGGAGGAGCCTCAGGAGTGGCTGACTGGTCTGCCGGAAGGCTTCCTGAGCATCTGCGGCTGGCAGTTCATTCCCGCGGCCATGCTGATGCTCAAGCCCGTCCATCCGTTGGCGGAGCGGTTGTACGCGCTGCAGGACTCCATGCCCCCGCCGGTGATTTGCAGTCTCATCGACTATGCGATTCTATGCGGGGACTGGACGGTCATCCCGCAGCTGCTCAAACGCCTTCCCAACGGCTCCGCGCCGCGGGTGACGCGCGCGGCGTGTCTGCGCTTCATCACGGCGAAGGACGATGAGGCGATCAGCCGTTTTGTCAGCGCCCTGGAGAGTCTGCGTCGCGAGACGGACTCGCACCATGCGTATTTCCGGTCCATCGGCGGCATCTTCCTGGTGCTGGCCGAACTGCGCACCAACACCGCGGAGTCGTTGGCCACGGCGGCGATGCATGCCCAGCTGGGCATCGGCGAGCAGACGCCATACGGCACGGTCTATCGGATGCTGGAGCAGCTGGCGCTAAGCCGCTCGATGCCCGAGCTGTCTTCCGAATCGATTCGATGGTCTCCGCAGGTCCCTCTGGCGGATTTCTTCGCGTGCGTGGCGCAATACTGGATGTCCGGGGAATTGCCCGAGGCGCAATCCCGCTGGCTGGCCGAGATCGCGGCGGCGGCGGCGCAGGGCGGCTACCGCTGGCTGGCCGAGGAGTGCGCCGAGCTGCAGGATCGCCTGGCGGTGCGCCGCCTGGTGACGGGGACGCGCTTCCACGCCTCCGGCACGGGGAACCTGCCGTTTCTGCTGGACTGCATTCCCAATGAGAACAACTGGTCGGAGCGATATAACCGCATCGGGCGCACGTTGGCGGATCTGCCGTTGCGCGGCATTCACCGGCTGGCCTGGCAAGTCAAGTTCGACGCCTCCTCCCCGCGCGGCGTCATGACGGTGCGCCCCATTGAACAGCACGCCGGGAAAAACGGCCATTGGTCACGCGGAAGACGCTTCCTCGAATACCAGAAGAACGTCTATTCGGAACTGGGGACGGCGGCCGACGCCGCCACGGTTGGCGTGGAATTGACTTCGCAGGACAAGTTCGCGTGCGACACCCTCCGCAACATGGAGAATTTCCTGCGCCAGACTCCAGCCCCTGGCGTGGAGGCCGCCCGGGCGGCATGGGCGCAGGTGTTTTTGGCGCTGGCCAACCATCCGCATCTCTTCCTGGAAGGCGCGGACAACCGCGCGGTCAGCATCGTCTCCGCGACTCCGCGGGTGCATGTCAGCGGGAACTCCGCGGTGCTGCGCTATGCCTTGCAGCCGTCTCCGCCGGAGCAGGGGACATGCCTGCCCTGCCTGGAGAATGGCGACGTCATCGCCGTCTATGAATTCTCCCCTACGCTGCGCGCGCTGGGCGAACTGCTGGGGGAGGATTTCCAGATGCCCGCGTCGGCCGCCGAGAACACCGCCTTCCTAAATCGTCTGGCCCAGCATTTCACGCTGATCTCCGAAGTGCCCTTGCCGCTGCCGGAGTTGCCGACGGTGGCGGCCTCGACGATGCCCACCTTGCGGCTGATTCCGCAGGACCGCGGGCTGCGGGT
>JAFYIW010000155.1 GCA_017538465.1 Victivallales bacterium | reverse complement strand
CTTTCTAATTGGATGGAATCTGACATTAGGGAACCCCGCCTCAGCCCATGTGTCGATTTGCTGTCCGTCTGCCACTTAGAACCACCTGCCTTGTATGTCAATGCTGTCAAGCATTCTTTCACGCTGAATGACGATTGCACCTTTTCTCCCAATGGAAACCTTGCTTATCGTGACATTTACATGTGTATCATCCGTCTTGAAGTCATTGGCATTATATCCATCATCATAGTTTGTATGAATTGAACCAACAAACGAATTATTCTCATTTAGATACACAAAGCAGAAAACGGTGCAAACTATGTCTTCTCGTAGGTTAATTTGCTTTTCGACTGCTGGAATATTCAGAGTTCTATATCCCAAATAGACAACACCTGCATTTGTAGCATCAGGGTTCGATGAGTTGAATACTCTAATTGTGACATTAATCCCCCCGTTCGCGGGTTCATCGGAATCGCGAAGCGTGACAGAGGTATCAAAAGGACCAGTGTAACTAGAAACATCCTTGCCGCCGCCATTCCCAAACCCCAGCATCAGAACACAGAGCTTGCTCCCCGTGGCGGGTGCGCTGATCAGGCGGATGGGGGCATCCTCCTCGTCTGTGGAGACAAGGACGCCGTTCTCGACCTTGGCGAACTGGTGGGATGTATCGGAGACATTCACCGACCCAATGGCAATGCCAGAGACAACCGCCTTGCCGCGCTCGCCAGCCCGCAGATCCTTAACGACGATGCCAAGCACCTGGTGGGGGTCATCGTCCATTGACACAGGGGTATCAACGCAGACGGCGTAATCCATGGACACAGAGACAAAGGCATCCCTTGTCAGCCTTACGACACTGCCAACAGATAGCCTTGATTTGGAGAATATCCTGGCATAGACAGAACCAGAGGCCGCCGTGGCAAACGGCTGTTGATGTTGCGAGTTTAGGCGATTGACGCCACGGAAAACCTCGCACAGGTTTTCGGCGGACAGCACCTCCCGCAAATCGTCGCCCTTGTGAACTCCAGGCAAATGCATGGCTACCTCCCTCCCAGCTTCAGCAGGCCAAAGTCCGCTTCCTCATAGACCTGATCAGCAAAGGCACCGTAGGTGCGCTTCTCAACTGGCCCTTTAGACTGCGAATCCGCATGGCAGACATAATCATCGACGATGACCCAAAGCACATCCCATCCGCGCTTGTCAACATAGACATGCGACGGATAATCATCATCATCCGTACCTTTTCCGCAGTCAATATGCGTCTTGTTTCGCCGAATCTTGAAAGTAAATGTAACCGTCCAGTCACCCTTCGGGCCGCCATTCTGCTTTCCGCTGAAGTGCGTAAAAAGCACCTCGCCTGGCTGGTACCCCCTGAATTGATAGAGATTGACATGATCAATCAGAGATGACAAAGTATCCTGGTACTTGGCTGAAAACTTGCTGTTTGAAAACACCTTCGTCTCGGTTCGGACCAGATAGGATGATTCTATCTGCACGCCGCGCGGCTGACCGTTCTCATCTGGATTGATGACACCTGGATGGCCAGTCGCACCCGCGCTGTCAAATGTGCTGATGGGCACAACGACATTCACGGATTCGGACGCGCTCTCGAAGGACACGGAGGAATCCGTGTCGCTGTCCGTCCCTGACAAATGCGAATGGCGCACACCGTACAGCAGCTTCACGCGCCAGGTATGTGGCGCAAGCATCTCAATGGCATCCGTGCCGTTTCGGAACAGCCCCCTGTAGCGGCCATTGGTTTCAAGATTCTTGCTGGCATAGTTCAACGCCGCCTCAACGGCGGTCATCTCGTCGGAAGCATCAGAGACAGTCAGCGTCACGGAAGCAAACGACGGCCTCGCAAACGAATTGACGGTCAGCTCGTCCGATGCATTGTAGCGGGTTACGGTGGGTGTCGTGGTTGGCATTGTTACAAGCTCCAACTGTTTTCCTTTGATACATCCAGAATACTTTGCAGAAGGTCATTGGCTTTGGCCGTGTTTTTTCGCGTCTCCTCTGCGGCGTCGGAACTCGAAAGACCAATAACCATCTGGGTGACGGCTGCGGCGTTGAACGAGGAAATGTCAGAGGTTTCCTTGCGGGCTTCCTCCGCACCACTCTGCACCTGGTCCATGAGTGCCTGTATTCTGTCCTGGCGCCCCTGTGCCGCCTGATAGATTGCCTTCAGCTTATCAAGACGCTCCTTTTCCGCAGGGCTTATTTCAGCACCATTCTCCGACATGGCCGACTGCGCCTCCTCCAAGGCTGCCTTGTAGTTGTCGGCAGCCTCGGAAATAGCATTTGCAAGCCCGTCCAGAGCATCGTGGAGAAAACCCATGTATTCGTCTGGATTGTTCTTCAACGCCTCAAGGCCCTGCTCAAAAGCCGTTTTTTGAGAGTTCTGTAACCTTTCATCCTCACGCTTCGCAAGGTCAGTATCAACATCCAAAAGCCCTTCATTCTTGTAGTGCTTGGATAGAGCCTCCTCCTTGACCTCCTGGAAAAGCGCCTCTGCCTCCTCCAGCTTGGCCTCCAGCTCATCGATGCGGGACTGGTCTTTTCGGGGATTCGCCTTCTCGTATGCCAACTGCGCCTGAAGCGCCTCCATATAGGCCTTCTTCTCCAGTTCAATTTCCTCGATCTCCTTCTGGATGGTGCTCTTCTTCTGATCGGCCAGCTTCTTCTCGATTTCAGCCGACTTCTCGGCTGCTTCCATGTTTTGTTTCCGAAGCTCCAGCAGATTTGCCTCGGCCTTCTCTGTCTCCTTCCTGTTAATCTCTGTTGTGATGTTCTTCATCTCGGAGTTCAAGGCACGCCGTCTCTCAATCAAATCCTTTTGCTGCTGAAGCAGGGCAGTGTATTCCTTGGAAGTTGGGTCATTGGCGGTTGTAAGCGACCTGTTGACGGTGTTCAGCTCATTGTCCACATCAACGATTTCCTGGACAATTGCCTTCCTTCTATTCTCGGTGGCCACCTTGACGGCAGCCTCCTTCATCTCATCAGTAAATTCACCAAGGGTACCATTGGACTTATACAGTGTCGGCAAATTGCCATAACCACGCTTTGAGAGACCACCCAACAGCTCCTCGGCTTCAGCTTGCTCTTCCTCCGTCAGCTTCTGCGAACCAGATTTGGCGGACAACTCACGTAGGCGCAGAATGGAACGTTCGTCTCGCTCATTGGCTGTGTCGGCAAGACTTCGCTTCTCTTTGCGATGACTGTCTTCGACACTGGCGATGGAATACTTGAGCTTGTCCGCAGCCTTTGCCGCATTATGGAAATGCATGGCGATTGCCACACCGATGGCGGCAATCGCCGTCAAAGCGGCGATGATGGGATGCGCACTCAAAGCAGTGAGTGCCACTTTAAGAAAACCAGTTGCAGTTGCCCATGCGTGCGTTGCAGCGGTGACAACACCAACAGATACGGCATGAGCAAGATTCGCGATTGTAGCCCGCCTTGTCACCATAGTACAAGCGGACTCAATGGCTCGGTATAGGGTACGAATACGAACAGCCGCCCTTCCAATAACTGTATGCCAGGATAATGCTGCCGTTGCCTGATAAGTGGCGGCAGCTTGTGCCAGAATCCCTTGCGTTAGAAAAGGCATTAGGGCACCAAAAGCACGATTAAAAGTGTTGACTGTTCCCAGCACACCAGCCAACATAGCAAGTCCCGTCCCGAGAACAGCAATTGCCCCTGCCGCTGAAGCAACAAACACAACCAGGGACTTGTTATTGCTAATGAAATCTGTGAACGCACGCGCTACATTAGCTATCTTGTTGATGAGTTCTGTCAGGGGAGCATCCAGCGCATCCCCGATGGCGATGCGCACGCTTTCAAAAGCAGAGCTCATCCCATCTAGGGCACCCTTCATCCCCGAGGATATGCCACCCGCTGCCTCGGTGGAATACCCCTTCAAATCCTTCATCTTCTCAAGGAACTCGTCCATTGCCTCGGTGTTGATCGAAAGAGTTCCACCACCCAGAGAACCACGCGCCTCGAAGATGTCTTCCATAATGCTCAACCGCTGTGCATTAGAGGGAATCCTAGCTATCTCCTTTCCGATTTCGGCAAACACCGTTGCCATATCACGGAGATTGCCCGTGGCATCCAGTACATCGACGTTCAGCGTCTCCTTGATGAACTTCTGGATAGTCGGGTCGGCCAGCCGCTTGTAGGAGCGGGCAATTGCCGTCCCTGCCATGGATCCGCGAATGCCCATGTTGGCCAGGACACCCAATTGGGCTGCCGTGTCCTTCAGCGAGACGCCTGCACGCGCAGCGATGGGACCCGCCGTCTTCAGCGCCTCGCCCAAGTCCTCCAGCGTCTGTGCGGAGCCATTTGCCGTGAAGGCAAGCAGGTCGGCGATTTCCGTCATCTGGCTGGTGTTCATCCCGAAAACCCGCATATTGTTGGCGGCTATTTCGGAGGCCTGCGCCAAATCCGTCCCCGTGGCGATGGAAAGATTCAGCATCCCCTGGATGGCACCGTCAATCTCACTGGAGTTGAAGCCCATGCGCCCTAGGGCAGTCATGCCCTCGGCGACCTGGCTGGCAGTGAAAGAAGTTGTGGCACCCAATTCCTTCGCCTTTTCAGTCAGCTTCGTGAAATCGGCGCCTGAGGAGTTGGTCACAGCACGAACCGTCCGCATCTGCTTGTCAAACTCGGCGAACGTCCTTGCTGCATTGGCAAACGGTTCCGTGATGATATTGCCAATCGCCTGAAGACGTGTGCCTACTTCTGAGCAAACAGTTGTGAAGCCAGCTAAAGAGGTTGAAGCTCTATTTAGGGCACGAAGTAACTCTTCACTGTTGCCAACCAAATTGACAACAGCGGTGCCAGCTGTTATATTAGAATAATCAGGCATAAAACTTGGAGGTTGTTTATGGGAAATGCAAAATTATATGAAGTTCATGTTTTCGGCAGATGGCCAGACAGATTCTACGTGGTCAATTTGAAAACTGGAGAAAGGTATCCTCAAAACCAGTTTCCAAAAAGCTTTGAGGGGAAAGACATTACTTATCTTAATTCCATTGTGGAGATGGTTCCTGAAGATGGCACCCGTCCAGAAGACGGTTCTTATTGCTTGTGCGTGGGTTCATGGCCGTTCCATGGTGTTTGCCTGGCATTCAATGCCACAGATGCGTTTCATGAGGACCTACAAGAGTTCAATGATCGCATAGCATTGGCGGGGATTCTTAAATCAAACAACTAGCCAGAGTGTTCTGCAATCACCCTGAACAGCTCCTTTGCCTCGTCCCGATTCAGAACCATTGCACCATCACCGCTGGAAGCATACGGGTTAAAGTCCGAAGCCTTCAGAGCAGCCCCCTTGGCGCGGTGGGCATTGTAAACCAATGCCAGAAGGGTTGACAGCCTGTGCCATTCCTCCTTTCGCCGCGCCTGGGACATCGTGACAAGCGACCGCAGGGTCTGATGGGACGGGTCAACGCCAATCACCCCTGCGAGCTGCTCGGCTGTTGCGCAGGCATCAAAGTCTCCTCCATTTCCTTGACGGCCTTTTCCTGCTCCTCCCTTGCCTGGCGCAGAACGCTCTTCAGCAGATTGCCCTGCGCCTTCGGGAAAAAATCCGCTATCCCGTCCAGAAGCGCAAACTGTGCCTCATTGATGGCATCGCCTTGAATGGCATCGCAGAAATCATCCTTCTCAATCCCTTTCTGCGTGATGGCTGGCAGTAGAGCCGCATAAAGCACCTCTGCAAGCAGGACCACATCCAGCCCTATCTTCTCCATGGTTCCCTGGTCTGCAAAGACCTTGGCATTTCCAAAGTCAATGCCCGTCAGGTCGCGGATGCGCCTAATGGCAGACACGGT
>JAFYIW010000154.1 GCA_017538465.1 Victivallales bacterium | reverse complement strand
TGACCTGAAGAATGGCCTGCTGCTGCGTTCTCCCAATATGCATTGGGACCGCGTGCCCATCCGCGCCGACCTCGAACGGGAACTCGGCTTGCCGGTGGCATTGGACAATGACGCGAACGCCGGCGTCTTGGCCGAGTGGTTCTTCGGCTCCGGGAAAGGCAAAAGGGATGTCATCTACCTGACCATGTCCACCGGCGTGGGCGGCGGCATCGTCTCGGGGGCCCATCTCATCACCGGCACCACCGGAAACGCCGGCGAACTGGGTCATGTCGTGCTGAATCCCGAAGGCCCCGTCTGCGGCTGCGGACTGCGCGGCTGCGTCGAGGCCTACTGCGGGGGACGCTCCCTCAAACTGCGCATGCAGGACATTCTGCGCTTCCGCCCGGACCACGCCATCATGCGTCTGCCGGAAGTCGCCGGCGACCTGGAAAAGCTCGGCTATCCCGCCCTGATTGCCGGCTGCAAGGCCAACATCCCGCTGGCATTGGAGATGATGGACGAGGTGGCCTTCCGGCTGGCCCAGGGCATCGGCGTCGCCCTGGCCGCCTTCAACCCCGAACTGATCACTCTGGGCACCACCGCCTACTATGCGGGGGACCTCATGCTCAGGCCGCTGATGCACTATCTCCCGCGCTTCACCTGGAGCGAATTCTCCGACCACTGCGTCATCGCCCTTTCGGGACTCGGACTGCGCATCGGAGAATTGGCGGGGGCTTCCGTCGCCTTCAACACCCTCTACGAACGCGGACAATGGCGCCCATGACCCCCGCCAATCGCCGAAATTCTTTGGGCATGCAGCTAGGCGAATCCCTTCTATCTACTTGAAAATGCGCAAAAACAGGCTAAATTTACCTGTTTCCGACTCGCCTGACGGACGCCAATGCAGACGTCTCTGACCCTTTTCACCTTCTGGAGCTGACCCGTGAGCAACCTTTTTCAATCTCTCTTCGTCTTTGCCGACGCAGCCGCCAACGCCACTCCGAACGCCCCCGCCAGCGGCGGCGGACTGAGCAGCCTGTGGATTTTCCTGCCAATTCTGGGCATCATGTATTTCCTCATGATCCGCCCGCAGCAGCGAAAGCAGCGGCAGATTCAGGAAATGCTCAGCCAACTGAAGGTCGGCGACCGCGTCATGACCAACTCCGGCGCATTGGGCACCATCGTCAAAGTCAATGAGAAAACGGTGAGAGTCGCTTTCAGCTCCAGCGTCGAGATCGATTTCGTGCGGGCCGCCATCGCCGAAATCCTCCCGGAGGAAAAACCCGCCGAATCCGCCGACGCAAAGAAGTAATTTCCGCCATTGAAACTCCAAGTCATCCCAAGCATCTCATGAAAAAGTCCCTTCTGATCCGTTGGATCGTCATCCTGGTCATCATTGCCGGATGGTGCTATTCCATCTTCCCCGTAAAGGACCGCAATTTCCTTGATGAATTCGTCCGGCTGAGCAAGGCCCCGATTGCCAAGCTCGCCAAGCACGCCGAGAAGGCCGAGACGCTCCAAAAGAAACTTGAGGCGACGAAGCCGGGCAGCAAAGACTACGAGTCCCTTCTGGACGACATCAAGAACATCGCCGCCGAAACCGGCATCTCGCCGAATGACGCGCTGGCAAGCTGGCAGGAGCTCAATCGGCGAATCGACCTGCTCCGGAACGGCAAGGACTTTTACGGCAATCCGTTGCCCGAGGGGACCCGGCTCTCCGACTACCAAATCGTCGAGTTGGCCGCGAAGGGAGATGAACTCCAGCATCGCTCCATCCGCCTCTGCAATTTCATCGAGGTGCCCCACACCAGCCACCCCAACAACAAGACGGTCCTGCGCTACGTGCGCAACCGCACCGCCGGCAAGCTGCACCTCGGGCTGGACCTGCAGGGCGGCACCGAATTCGTCATCTCCTTCGACGGGACGAAGGTCCCGGAAAACCAGCCCGCTCAAATCGTGCGCGACCAGATTCTGGAGATTCTGCGCAACCGCCTGGACAAGACGGGCGTGACCGAACCTGAAATCAAGGGCATCTCCGACACCGACATCTCCATCCGCATGCCATCCATCGACGAGGCGGACAAGACCGGCATCCGCAGCACCATCAAGGACACCGCCAAGCTCGAGTTCTATCTGGTCAGCAACAACAACGCCGAATTGGTGCAGTCCTATACCGCCGACCCCAATTTCACTCCGCCCGGCGATGTGATCCGCGCCGAAATCACCGACGAGCGCAATGGCGAGGAGACCACCGAGGTGATCTTCCTGGAACGCCAGCCCACCGCCGTGCGCGGCGAGGACGTCGCCGAGGCCCGGGCCACCCAGGACCAGTATGGCCAGTGGAGCGTCGCCCTCCGCTTCAACGAGCGGGGCGCGGCCGCCTTCGGCGAGGTCACCGGCGCCAATGTCCACCGGCGGCTCGCCATCATGCTGGATGACACGGTCTACTCCGCCCCCCGCATCAATGACGCCATCACCGGCGGCAATGCGGAAATCACCGGCTCCTTCTCCTACGAGGAGGCCCTTCGCCTGGCCGGCGTCATCTCCTCGGGCAATCTCCCCGTCTCCATCGAGATATCCTCCGAGTTCGGCACCGAGCCGTCGCTGGGCGCGGACTCCGTCAGAAGCGGACTCTTCGCCGGACTGCTCGGCCTGGCGGTGGTCTTCGTCTTCATGGTCATCTACTACCGTTTCTGCGGCGTGGTCGCCGACCTCGCGCTTCTGGTCAACACGGTGCTGGTGCTGGGCACGATGGCCCTCACCAAAGCCACCATCACCCTCCCCGGCATCGCCGGCATGGTGCTGACCATCGGCATGGCGGTGGACGCCAACATCCTGATCTTCGAGCGCATCCGCGAGGAGCTGGCCGCCGGAAAATCGCTGCCCAACGCGATCAAGGAAGGCTATGCCCATGCCTTCTGGGCCATCTTCGACTCCAACCTGACCACGCTCCTGACCTGCTTCTTCCTCTACAAATACGGCTCCGGCACCGTCCAGGGCTTCGCGGTCACCCTCGCCTTCGGCATTGTCTCCTCCATGTTCACCGCGCTCTTCATGACCCATGCCATCTTCGACCTGTTCACCTACAACGGCTGGCTCAAGAAGATCTCCATGATGCGCCTCAACTTCCTGGCTGACACTAACATCAACTTCTTCAAGTGGATGAAGCCAGCCTTCTGCCTCTCCGCCGCCCTGGTGCTCGTCGGCATCTTCGGCTCCATCTTCAAGTCCGGAGCCGTGATGGGCATCGACTTCGCCGGCGGCACCCAGATCACCTACAACTGCGACGGCACCGAACCAGACGTCGCCGCAGTGCGGGAATTCCTCAACAGGGACAAGGGCTATGACGACGTCAAGGTCGGCTACAAGCGCGGGCAGTCCGGCGCCAAGGAGCTGGAGATCGTGGTCCCCTCCTCCCTCAAACTCAAGGAGGACGTCAATGAATTCAGCGCGGCGCTGGACGAGAGGTTCCCGGAGTGCAAGATCTCCCAGAACTCCATCTACCAGGTCGGCCCCTCCGTCGGCAGCAAGTTCCGCAAGGACTCCCTGGTCTCCGCCCTGCTCTCCTTCATCGCCATCATCATCTATCTGGCCTTCCGCTTCGAGTTCCGCTACGGCATCGCCGCCGTGGCCGCCGTCATCCATGACGTGATCGTCTCCGCGGGAATCTTCATCGTCTTCTTTGGCGGCCAAATCTCGCTGACGGTGATCGCCGCGCTGATGACCATCATCGGCTATTCGCTCAACGACACCATCGTCATCTTCGACCGCGTGCGCGAGATGCAGGAGAGGCGCAAGGACGTCACCTACCGCGAGCTGATGAACCTGGCCATCAACAACACGCTGTCGCGCACCATCCTGACCACCATCACCACGCTCTTCGTGGTGGTCAGCCTGCTCATCTTCGGCGGCGGCGCCATCGGCGACTTCGCGCTGGTGATGTTCTTCGGCCTCATCTCGGGCACCTACTCGACCATCTTCATCGCCACCGCCATCGTCGCGCACTGGCACAAGCACACCAGACAGGACGGCAATGACGTCTCCAGCGCCCGCAAGGCCGCCCGCGAAGCCAAGCTGGCCGCGAAAGCCGCGAAACAGGCCAGCGCATAGTCCCTTCCGTGGCTTGTGGAATTCCGCCTGGTTTTCCACAAGCGTGCCTTGAAGTTTGCGTTTCACACGCTACATTAAGCGCGGTTTTCCAATCTGAAGATTTCGGGGTGTGGCTCAGCCTGGTTTAGAGCGTCACGTTCGGGACGTGAAAGTCGGAGGTTCGAATCCTCTCACCCCGACCATTTTTCCCACGCGGGACTTATTGCCCCTGCGTGGGCTTTTTTATTGACATGCTTCTCTTCAAGCTCAAGCGCGTCCTGAAACTGGGCAGCAGCAGCCTGTTCGAGCATAAGCTCCGGAGTCTGCTGACCGCCCTGGGAATCATCTTTGGCGTCGGCAGCGTCATCGCGATGCTGGCGATTGGAGAAGGCGCGTCCCATGAGGCCCGCGAGCAGATCCGCAACCTGGGCAGCTCCAACATCATCATCCGCTCCGTGAAGCCCACGGAGGCCGGCGGCGAGGTCTCCCGCATGGTCACATATGGCCTGACCTACGAGGACGCGCGACGGATCCACGAGCTCTATCCGCAGGCCGAAATCCACATCCCCGCCCGGGAAATCCAAGTGAATCTGCGCCATCGTGAAGTCACCGTGCCGGGACGCGCCATCTGCACCGTCGCCTGGGCCGCCAACTCCACCAGCCTCAAAGTCACTGCCGGGCGGTTCTTCGACGAGTATGACATGACCTGCGAGGCGCGCACGGCCGTCATCACCCGCGAAAGCGCCCGTCGGCTCTTCCCTCTGGAGAATCCGCTTGGGCAGCAGGTCTATGTCGGCAATTTTGCCTTCGAGATTATCGGCATTGTCGAGAATGCCGCCCGCCGTTCCGCCTCTTCCCCCAAAGGCACGAAATCCGCGGCCGAACAGGCCAATCGGGATATCTGCGACATCTACATTCCGCTCACGACCGCCAGGCACGCCTTCGGGAACGTAATCCGCATCCGGGAGTCCGGCTCCACCCGCATGGAACTGGTGGAGCTACATCAGCTGACCGTCACCGCCCCCGGCGAGGCCGAGGTGATCACCCTGGCCAACTCCATCCGCGAGACCATCCGCCAGGCCCACAAGAAAGCCGACTTCGAAATCACCGTCCCCCTGGAACTGCTCAAGCAGGCCGAACAGACCAAGCGCATCTTCAACATCGTGCTGGGCAGCATCGCGGCCATCAGCCTCCTGGTCGGCGGCATCGGCATCATGAACATCATGCTGGCCAGCGTCACCGAACGCACTCGCGAAATCGGCATCCGACGGGCCCTGGGCGCCCGCCGGACGGACATCGTCGTGCAGTTCCTCACGGAGGCGCTGCTGCTCTCCTTCGCCGGCGGGCTCATTGGCATCACCATGGGAATCGGCGTGCCCAAAATCGTCACCCGCCTCGCCGGATTGACCACCATCGTCCAGCCCGACGCCATCATCCTGGCCTTCTCCATTTCCCTGTTGATCGGAATCATCTTCGGAATCTATCCCGCCATCCGCGCGGCCGCGCTTTCCCCCATCGAGGCCCTGCGCCACGAGTAGCCCCCGGCCAACTTCCCCGGACTTCACACCAAACCAGCCCCATCTCCCATGAATGACATCTACCGCATCGCGACCGCGCCCGAAGGGCTAGCCCCCAACGAAATCCAAGCCGCGCTGGACGAGGCGCTCGCCAACCGGACGCTCCACAAGGTCCTCCTGCTGCCCCCGGACTACACCCGCTACCACTCCAATGCGGGCTTCATCACCAATCACCTCTATCACCGCCTGGTTGACCAGGGCGTCGAAGTCGATGTGATGCCGGCCCTGGGCACGCATGTGCCGGTCACCCGCGAACAATGGGATGACATGTTCGGGGACATCCCCTACGGGAAGATGCTGGCCCATGACTGGCGCCACGACGTCGTCAGGCTTGGGGAGGTGCCCTCGGAATTCCTCGCGGAAATCACGGAGGGACTGTGGAAGGACCCTGTCAGCGTGGAGGTCAACCGGCGGGTGATGGACGAAAGCTACGACCTGATCGTCTCTCCTGGCCAAGTGGTTCCCCATGAGGTCATCGGAATGTCCAACCATGCGAAGAATCTCTTCGTGGGCGTGGGCGGCAGCGACATGATCAACAAATCCCACATGGTCGGCGCCGTCTATGGCATGGAACGCATGATGGGACGCGACAACACCCCCGTGCGCAAACTGTTCGACTACGGCATGGAGCATTTCCTGAACCATCGGCCCATCCTCTTTGTGCTGACGGTGACCACCGCCACGGGACGCGACATCCACACTCACGGACTCTTCATCGGCGAAGGGCGCAGCTGCCTCACCGAGGCCGTCAAGCTCGCGCAGAAGACCAATATCGACTTCGTGGAGCATGGCCTGAAGAAGTGCGTGGTCTATCTCGACCCCGCCGAATTCAAAAGCACCTGGCTGGGCAACAAGGCGGTGTACCGCACCCGCATGGCCATGGCCGACGGCGGTGAACTCGTCATCCTGGCCCCGGGCGTCGAACGCTTCGGCGAAGACCCCAAGGTGGACCAGCTGATCCGCAAATACGGCTACCGCGGACGCCTGAACACGCTGGAGCAGTTCCAGAAGCCCGAGAACCAGGACCTGCGCGACAACATGGGCGCCGCCGCCCACCTCATCCACGGCTCCTCCGACGGACGCTTCACCATCACCTACGCGGTCAGGGACATCACCCAGGAGGAAATCGCCGGGGTGGGCTTCCAGCCCGCCAGCTACGAGGAACTGGCGCAACGCTATGACCCCGCCAGACTCCAATATGGCTATAATACCATCGGGGACGAAGAGATTTACTTCATTCCCAATCCGGCTCTGGGACTCTGGATCAACCGCGAGAAATTCGAGGCGTAGAAACCATTCTTGGTTGCCTCCGCCAAAACTAGAAAACGAAAGGAAATTATTTCGTCAACTTGATAAAACGGGAGGGCCGCGCCGGAGCGCGTTCCTCCCTTGCTTGCATCCCAATTTGTTCTCCAACTGACAGCATATAATTCCACAAAAAAGCCGCCGT
>JAFYIW010000023.1 GCA_017538465.1 Victivallales bacterium | reverse complement strand
TGCCGCGCCGGAGCCGCGGCGGCCAGACCCGGAATTTTCCGGAAAGCCAGGCACCTGCGCGCCGTTCCGTGCCCACGCATTCTTGCGCGGGTAATTTAGAGCTTCAGCCCCCCGAAGAGGTCGCCGAGAGTGCCGAATGAGGCGGCCTTTTCATCCACGGCCTGAGCGGGCGCACTTTCATTTTCGCTGGCCAGCGTCTCCGGCAAAGTCAGCGAGATGCGGTTTCCCGCGACCTCCTTGACAATGACATTGATTTTGCTGTGGAGCGGGTATTTGCGATACATGATGCGATCCTTGAGCATCCCGTCACCGCCCAGATTGAGCTGGGAGATATGCAGCAATCCAGTCTGTCCATTGGGTAGCTTCACGAAAAGCCCGAAGGGCTTCTGGCTTTCGACCTCCCCTTCCAGAGTCTCGTTAAGGTTCGCCTGGACGGACGCCACCTGCTCCTGGGCCGCCGTCAATTCCGCAGCCTTTTCGCCGCGCACCTTCGGCTCGCCAATGCAGAGAGAGACCCGCCGGCGCTCTTCGTTGATCTCCAAGATGGTCACTTCGACCTCCTGGCCTTCCTTCAGCACCTCGGAGGGATGCTCGACGCGATGGTCAGCCCCCAGCTGCGAAATATGGGCCAGTCCCTCCACGCCGGGAACCAATTGGATGAAAGCGCCAAAATCCGCCAGCCGCATGACCTTTCCCGTATGCTTGGTGCCGACGGCAAACGCGGGATCCGCGAGGAACTCCATCCACGGCTCACCCGTTACCTGCTTGATGGACAACGCGATGCGCGGGCGCTGACGGCCGCTTTCCGGCGGCTCATAGCTCAACACCTTCACGCGGACCTTGGCGCCGACCTTCACGATCTCCTCGACCTTCACGCCGCGATTCCAGGAGAGTTCGCTGACATGCACCATGCCCTCGACGCCCCCCAGATCCACAAAGCAGCCGTAGGGCTGGATGGAGGTCACCGTGCCGTCCAGCACCATGCCTTCCTCAAGATTCGCCAAGAGGCGCTGTCGTGCCTCGGCTGCTTCGTCCTCCAGCACGGCCCTGCGGGAGACCACCAGCTTGAAGCCGTCCTCGGAGTATTCCGTGATCAGGAACCGGTAAGTCTGGTTCAGATACTCTTCCGGCGCACGGCGCAGGCCGGGGCCGTCGATTTGCGACGCGGGACAGAAGCCCTCGGACTTTGCGATCTGCACCGCATAGCCGACCACCTTCTCCTCCTTCTTGCGCACCGCCGTGACCTTCCCCTCGATGGGCATCTTGTTCGCGAAGGCATCCGCTACGGCGGAGTCCACCTCGTGGACCGTGCGGCCGCCCAGAGAGCGCTCCAGCTTGATTCCATCGCTGTCGCTGCCCGTCACAAACGCGGTGATTTCATCGCCTTCCTTGACCGTGAGGTTACCCTCGGCATCCACGAAGTCCTTGCGGGAGATGCAGCCGTCCTGCCGCCCGCCCAAATCGACGAAAATCGTGTCCTTGCCGATTTGGATGACTTTCCCCGTGACTTTATCGCCACGCTGGATTTTCATATTCACGTTGCAGCTCTGTTCAAAAAGCTCGCTGAAATTGCTGGATTCGTTAGACATGTTAAGATGGTTCGGGTTGAATGGGAGGAAACAATGGAAAAAACAAAAATGTATCAGAGAGGCGCCACGTCTCAGAAATTGGGCATTGCCCACGCGACCAGCGTGCCGGGCTCCAATGGAGTGACCGTGGCGTTGCGCAGAGCGGCGGGACGCACCCACGCGGTGCCCATCCCCGCCTCCGCCTGCGGCCGACCATCCACGGCAAGCGCCACACGTCCGGAGACCACCAGGAAGACTCCGATGGCCTCCCCCAGTTCCTCCACCGCACATGGCGCATCGCGGTAGAAGGCCAACTGGAATTTCGGAGTGGGAAGGACATAGCGCTCCACCGTGCCCGCGCCGCGCTTCTCGCGCACAGGCTCCACCAGCGTCGCGCCCACGTCCCGGAAATTCAGGGTGTCCATCAGCGTCTCGACATCCACCGCCTTCGGGGTAAGTCCCGCGCGGATGACATTGTCGGAGTTGGTCATGCACTCAATCCCCGCGCCGCGTTGGTAGGCATGCGGGGTGTTGGGCGCCAGGAAGAGCGCCTGTCCGGGCTGGAGGGTAATCTGGTTCAGCAGGAACGCGAAGAAGGTCCCCCGGTCGCCGGGATACTCCTCGCCGAGCCTCACAAAGAGTTCCTCGGCGGGGTTCCGCTTACGGCCAGGTGCGCTGACCTCCGCCAGCGCGGCGGAGAGCATCGTCTGCCGTGGCGCGTCCTCCATGGCGAACAGCGCGGCACAAAGCCCCTTCAGGCCGGCGGCGTCCGTGCCGGTTCGCCACGCCTCCGTCAAAGACCCGAAAGCCGTCACCGCCGCCAGGTCGCGACGGATCATCTGGAGATTGCGGAAGCCGGCCAGCGCCTCGAAGGGCTCCAGCGCAATCATGACCTCGGTCTTGTCGTTGGCGTCTGGGTAAAGCTGCGGCTTCGTGGCATGGAGAACCTTCGCGGACGCCGCGTCCGGATGGCTCTGGATGGAAAGCGGATGGCTGCACGCCAAGACCTTGAAAAGAAATGACAACTGCGGCGGGGTCAATGCGGCCATGGCCGCAGCGCCCAGCCACTCGGCCGGCTGCGCGGAAATCGCCGCCCCCAGCGGCTGGCGGACGCCATCCACGATGACTTCACTGGGCAATGACGGGTGTGCACCCAGCCACAACTCCGCCCACGGCTCCGCCCCCGCGTCCACGCCAAGCAATTTGGCGATATACGGCACGGCATCGGCAGAGGCCGTCTCGCCCCAGGCGTAATGCCGAACGCCACCAAACAATGGGAAAAAAGAATTCATTTCCATCACTAACCTCGAAACTCGGGACGTCAGACGACGGACGTCGGACGTCAGGGCGGGACGCCAGACGACGGACGTCGGACGTCAGACGAGACTTTAACCTTTAACCTCTAACCTTTAAACTTTAACCTCTAACCTTCCTGAGTTTTCCGCGCAGGATTTCCAGTGCGCGGTGCCCGCGCCATAGGACGGTTCCCAACGGGAGATTCTCCTGCTGGGCAATTTCCTGAAACGAGAGATTCTGGTCAAAACGCAGGTGAATCACCCGCCGCAGCTCCTCGGGCAGCCGATTGACTTCATAGCGCACCTGTTCCGCCGTGCTGTTGGCCATCATTATGCTGGCCGGGTCCTCAGACTCATGGGGTTCTCCAGACGTTCCCGGCTGCTCCGTCTCCGTGGGGATTTCGTATTGCAGATGGCGTGCCCGGTCAATCGCCAAGTTCTTCGCCACCCGGAACAACCATGGCCCCAGGTCATCCCCCTTAAGGGCAACCGGAGGGTTGTTCAGGAGCTTCATGAACGTCTCCTGCGCGACATCGCGCGCCAAGTCGCGAGAACGCAGATACGGCGCGGCGCAGCTGGTCAGGCGCTCGGCGTATCGGGCATAGATACTCTCGAATGCCCGGATGTCGCCCTCCCACATCTGCTGGAGCAGCTCGCCGTCCTGCGCCTCGGCATAGACGGCGGAGAGCAGCAGCCCCGCCGTGTCGGAACGGGCGCCCGATTGCAATACGTCAAGGATAGACAAGGAATAGCCCTGGTTGTCCACTGGAGTGTCCTCAGGCACTCCAGTGGAGCTCGTGGTCAAGTTCAGCAGATTTCCTTGAGCCACCCGTGGGTGTCCGGCAAAGTGCCCCACTGGATGCCCGTGTAGGTGTCGTAGAGCTTCTGCAGCACTGGTCCGCAGCTGTCGCCCGTGGGCATCTTCCAGCTCTCGCCCGTCTTCAGGCGGACGATTTCGCTGACCGGTGTGATGACCACCGCCGTGCCGCATGCGGCCACTTCCGCGAAATCGCCAATCTCCTTCGCGAAATCAATCGGGCGCTTCTCGACGGTGATGCCCAGGTCGCGGGCGACCTGCTGGAGGCCGTCGTTGGTGATGCTGGGCAACACAGATGCGGAGTCCGGAGTCACATACTTGCCGTCCTTGGTGATCGCGATGAAATTGGAGGAGCCGAACTCCTCAATGTACTTATGCTGGGCGGCATCCAGGTAGAGGTCGATGGGGAAACCCGCCTCCTTGGCCTTTTCGTGGGGCAGCAGGCTGGCGGCATAATTGCCGGCCACCTTGACCATGCCGGTGCCATGGGGCGCCGCGCGGTCATACTCGTCCACCAGGCAGGCCCGCACCGCCTGCAGGCCGCCCTTGTAGTAGGCGCCCACGGGCATTACCATCACGATGAAGGTGTATTCGCTGGCCGGGGCCACGCCAATCTGGGGGCCGGTGCCCAGCAGCACGGGGCGGATGTACATCGTCGCGCCAGTGCCGTAGGGCGGCACGAACTCGACATTCGCCTTGATCGCGCGCTCCACGGCCTCCTCGAACATCTCAATCGGCACCGGCGCCATGCAGCAACGGCGGGCGGAGTTCTGGAAGCGCTTCGCGTTCATGTCCATGCGGAAGACGCGCACCTTGCCATCCTTGCCGCGGTAGGCCTTGAGGCCCTCGAAGATTTCCTGGCCATAATGCAGGCACTCGGCGGCGATGGAGAGGGTGATGAAGGGGCTGGTCTTCTCCTCGCCCTTGTCCCACTGGCCATCCTTGTAGTGATACTCGACATGGCAGTTCACCGGACGATAGGAAAACGTGAGTTTTGACCAATCAATGTCCATGATTTTTCCTCGGCTGGAATTCGCTGTTATTGAAAAGCTGGTTTACTGCTTTGAAAAGCATATTTCGATGGAGATTCTCGAAATTGCATAAATATAATACCTGAATTGACTTCCAGACCGCTTTCGAGGCATTAGATTTGCCTTTGCCGCCGTCTGCGGCATCCCATGCAACCATCCGGATCCTTCAGAATATGTCACGACTTCCGCAACTCTACCAGCAGGCCGAGCGTTATCTGCATGCTCGCCTCAAGAACCCCGCCGCATACGACTCGGCACTGCGCAGGCTCAACGTCCTGATGGCCAACTCGAGGCTCGGCGAGGCGGAGAAAATCCATGACATCTACGCGCAGTTCCTCTTCCGTGAACTCCATGGCGAACTCCTCGAACTGGCCATCCAGGCGGACGGCGGGGACGCCGAGGCCCAGAACGACCTGGCGCTACGCTTCCTTGAAGGTGACGGAGTGAAGAAATCGGCACGCCAGGCGGTCATTTGGTTCAGAAAGGCAGCCGAGCAGGGCCATGCCGAGGCGCAGTACAACTACGCCCTCTGCCTGGAGGAAGGAACGGGCCTCCCGATGGACAAAGCCGCCGCGCTGAAGTGGCACCGCAAAGCCGCCGAGCAGGGCCACGTCGAGGCGCAGTTCTCCGTGGCATCCTGCTACGATTTCGGCATTGGCACACCCGAAAACAAAGCCGAAGCCGTGAAATGGTATGCGTTGGCCGCCGAGCAGGACCACGCCGATGCGCAATACAACCTCGGCTGCTGCTATGAGACTGGCGATGGAATCCCACTGGACGCGGCGGCGGCCTTCCGATGGTTCCTCCGAGCCGCACAGCTGGAACACCCCATTGCCCAAGACAAGTTGGCCTGGTGCCATGGCGAAGGCTTCGGCACCGCGCAAGACCTCGCCGAAGCCGTCAAATGGCTCCGGCGGGCGGCCGAGCAGGGCGTGGGCAATGCGATGACGCATCTGGGGATGTGCCTTGAGGAAGGCGTCGGTATCGCCCGGAATCTAGACGAGGCTTCCAAGTGGTATCGCAAAGCCCGGGAACTCGGTGAGGAGGGTGCGGCCAGACGCCTGGAAGCGATGCAGCCATCCCATCATCCCTTCCGGCCTTCCCCAGAGGACCTGCGCCTCTACGAAGACACCTACGTCGATTATCATGGGCGCCTGGCGCACCTCGAGGGAACCTCGCCGGATGGCTCGCAGCTCTCCCTTTGGTTTGTGGGCGACCCAGAACTCACCATCGCCCCCGCCGCCGAATGCCAGGTGATGCATTTCACGCCGGAATCCGAATATCACGGCAGTGTCTATGCGCTCTTCACCGGACGAGCCGCCGGTTCCGCTGTCCTCGAACAGCCTCGCACCTACTGCGGTAAGACACTGCTTTATGCTCTTCAAGACCTAAACGCTGAATAATTGACGCCATGCAGGGCAAGGCCTGGCGGGGGGACCCCTAACCTCTAACCTCGAAGGGCGCGCAGGAGCGCGGCCCTCCCGTTCTAACCTCGAACCTTTTACGCCGCGTCGCGGAACATGAAGAACACCGCGCCCATGATGCAGCAGGATGCCCACAGGAAATTCCAGTTCCACTTTTCCTTCAGATAGAAAAGCGCAAAGGGCACGAACACGGAAAGCGAGATGCACTCCTGCAGAATCTTCAGGTGCGAAACCGAATAGACCTCAGACCCAATCCGATTCGCGGGCACCATAATCAGATACTCGAAGAAGGCGATGCTCCAACTGACCACAGCGGCAATCACGAAATTCTTGTCCTTCATGTCCTTTAAAAGCCCATACCAGGCGAAGGTCATGAAACAGTTGGAGCAAATCAGCAACAGAATGGTTTGAAGCAGTTTCGGCACGGTTTCCTCGATTTGTTTTTGAAGGCTGACATCAATTGGGAACAACCCGATAATGTAATCAGGCTATTCTGGATAATCGCACTATATTAAGCAAAATGCGGAGTTTTTTCGGGAATTCTTATCATGAGCAAGATTTTTGCGCGCGAGCGCATCCATGCGATTGACGGCTACACGCCGGGCGAGCAGCTCGCCGGTCGCCGCATCGTCAAGTTGAACACCAACGAGAATCCCTATCCGCCCTCACCAAAGGTCGGGGAGGCGCTTCGCGCGTTGGAGTGGGAAGCCTTGCGGCTCTACCCCAATCCCACAGGACAAGCCCTGCGCGAAAAGGCTTCCGAGGTTTTCGGCATCCCCGCCTCACGCATTCTCTGCGGCAATGGCTCGGACGACCTCTTGACCATCGCCCTGCGCACCTTTGTTGGCGAGGGCGACGCCTACGCCTACCCCGAACCCAGCTATTCGCTCTATCCTGTTCTCGCCGACCTCCAGGGGGCAGTCAAGCGCCCTTTCCAACTGAATGAGCAGTTTGAATTGCCGGACAACCTTCTCGAACAAGCCGCCAACGCGAAGCTCCTGATGCTGGCGCGCCCCAACGCCCCCACTGGCAACGCCACGCCGAAGGATAAGCTTTATCAACTCTGCGCGGACTTCCCAGGCGTGGTCTGGATTGACGAGGCCTACGCCGACTTCGCGGATGACAACTGCCTGGACTTCGTGGAACAATTCCCCAACGTGGTGGTCTCCCGCACCTTTTCCAAGAGCTACGCGCTGGCGGGATTGCGCCTCGGACTCGCCTTCGCGCAGGAGCACCTCGTCGAGGAGATGCTCAAGCTCAAGGACTCCTACAACACCGACCGCATCGCGCAGACCCTCGGCGAAGCCGCCCTTGGCGACCAGAACTGGTTGCGCGACACCTGCGCGAAAGTCCGGGCCACCCGCTCCTGGGTCACCGATGAATTGTCGAAACGCGGCTGGCGGGTCCTCCCGTCCCAGGCGAACTTCCTGCTGGCGAAGCCCGCCCATCGTCCGGCCGCGGAACTTTTCACCGCCTTGCGCGAACGTGGGCTGCTCGTGCGATACTTCGCGCTGCCCCGGGTAGATGAGTTCCTCCGCATCACCATCGGAACCGACGACGAAATGAAAGAACTCCTCAATGTGCTCGCCGAACTCGACCGCTAACCGCAATGCGCGTCGCCTTCCTGCCCAGCTCCGACCCGCTTGAAAACGCCGCCGTGGAAGAACGCCTCTTCCGCGAACGGCCGTTCCCGGAAGAGCCGCGGCTGCTCTTCTACACCAACCGCGAGTGCGTCCAATGCGGACGAAACCAGGACCCGTCGGCCGAATGCGCGGTGTCATGGTGCGAGGCGAACGGCATCCCCGTCATCAAGCGCATCTCCGGTGGCGGCACAGTCTACCATGACTTGGGAAATCAGAATTACGCATTTCTGCTTCCCCGACGCCTCTATGATCCCGTCAGAATTCTGTCCCTGGCGGTCGCGGCCTTGCATCGAATCGGCGTCACGGACGCGCGTTTCTGCCAGCGCTTCAGCGTCTGGCATGGCGACTTCAAAATCTCCGGCAGCGCCTTCGCGCTCTCCGGCCCGGCCGCCCTGCTCCACGGCTGCCTGCCCTTCACCACCAATCTGACACGCCTTCACCGCGCCCTCACCCCGGAGCGCGAGCGGGATGAAGCCAGCCATGCGGTCGCCTCGGTGGTCTCGCCTGTCGCCGACATCGCGAAGCTGGTTCCCTCGCCAGACGGCTGCCGCGAGCGTTTCTGCGCCGTCCTCGCCGCCGGCGTGAAC
>JAFYIW010000153.1 GCA_017538465.1 Victivallales bacterium | reverse complement strand
TATCCCCAATCCGCAGGGAAGGGAAAATGATGCATGGTTTGGCTGGCGGTGCGATGCGTCGCCAAGCCTTTGACATTATTTTGCAACCCAAGAATATGCAATGATGATTCCCGTCGTAGCCAGTAGCATCACAAGGGCTAGGTGGGCAGGTGTTCTAGAAAATGTGCTGCAGACCAGCATGGCCACCCCGCAGAGCACCAACGCAAAGCCGCCAAAACGGTGAGTCTTCGCCCAACGATGCTCGTCATGCATCAGCCACGGCAGACGGATGCCCACATATTTGTTCGGGCGGAGTTTGGGCAGGAGATTCCCCACCACGACCAGCAGCAGTCCCAGAAAGGACGCCAGAATCTTTTCCGCCCCGGAAAAGTCGCCACGGCCGCTGACCCTGCAATAGAGGACGAAGCCATGCACTGCTGACAGCAAAACGCAACTGAGCAAATTTGTGTTTGAAAGCACCTCAAGGTTGCGGGTCTCCGCCACCGCCTCATGACTGTCTTCGCCATACAACTGAATCACCTTGCGACGACACCACCGCTGGAAAAGGGCCATGGCAATCAGCAAGACTGTCATCACCACCGGAATCGCAAAGACCTCCGCCGAACGGAATTTCAGCACAAAAACCAGAAGACTCGCCAGCCATGTCACTGCAACAAGAGTCCAGGAAATCACTCGTTTCATTGTTCACCTCGCATGTTATTGATCCACAGCACGATTTCATCAAAGACACTAGCGTTCAACTCAAAATAGATGAAGTTCTTCTCGCGGTACTCCAACAGAAGATCCGCCTCCTTCAAGAGCCGAAGATGATAGGACAGCGCCGCCGCCGAAATCCCCAGTGCGGACGCCAGTTCGCCCGCATTCTTTCGCCCCCCTCGCAACAACCCCAGAATCTCCCGTCGCTGCGGATCGGACAATGCCTTGAAACTCGCTGAAATGCTCATGGCTTGTGCTAAAAAACAAAACTACTTCAAAGAAATTTTAAATACTCTAGCACACCAAGCGCAGATTTCAAGCCGGAATTTAAAAATATTTTGAAATATTTGCGATTTCCCCTAATGATTAACCTAGCCAGGTTAACAACATGGCATTAAATGGTTCAGAGCCAAACCGATGGGAAGAATCCCCGAATAGAGATACCACCGATAGAAAAGGACCCCTCCCCAATATGGGGACAATAATTCCGCAATGCGTTGCCCAGCGAGATTTGCTGGCTGTCATGTTGCAGTTGACGCTGAATCAGGAAACTGAACTCGTCCCGCAGTTCCGCATTCTCCCGCGACAGCGCAACCCATTCTTCGACCGGGATATCGAAGTAGTGGTCGCGCGCCTCCTCGATGCGCTTGCGCAACTCATAGAACTGGAAAATCTTATCTTTCTCCTCCTCGTTCAATTCGGTGAAATCGGTGTTGAGGACGTAGTCCTCCAAGGCATAGAAACGCTTTCTGGTCAACTGGAACTCGCGCTCCCGAATCGTCACCAGCTCCTGCGCAGTGATGCCACCCCGCGACTGCGCGGCAAGATGATGGCTAATGCCATGATTGTAAGTGTCTTCCTGCAATGCATGGTAGAGTTTCAGGTCATAGAGGCGCTGTTCCTCGGCAGTCTTCGTGGTATTCAACTGGAATACCGCCCGTTCCAGACTCCTTCGCGAACGTCGTGGTGCCGTGAGCGTAGCCGAATGTTGCGCGGCAGACGAAGAAGGCGGCGCGGCAGACGCTTCCGGCACGGCGACAACCGCCGCTGACTGCGGCAAATGGCCCTGCCAGGCGCAAATCCCCAGCGAAACCATCAGGATTACCAACAGAGCAATCGTGGTCTTCAGACTGGCCATCACTCCTCCTCTCCATTCATAGCCCTCATGTCATCATGCAAAAAGAAAAACCTCCCCGGCACCGAGGCAGACACATGATAGATCATCTCAGAGGAAAAGATCGTATCGGGGTCCAGGGTCTCCAGAATCAGCTGGTCCAATTCATGCTTATGCGGGATATTACGAAAAAGAGACATCATGTCCTCCTGCGTGTATTCCCGGACCGTGATGGACGCATCGATTTCGTCCAGCTTGGCGAAGTACTCCTGGATCGCAGAAAGTTGCTCGTCGGTGAGTTCCGTCTCCTCCAATGCCTGGAGGATAATCTGCCGCGCCTGAATGCGCTTCTGCGCACTGGAGACCAGCAGTTTTTCCACCTTCTCATAGTATTCCGGCATTTCCTCCCGTCGAGCGGCCAATTCTCCGAGAGTCGGCGGAGGCGGAGGAGTTTCCCTGGGGTGTTCCGCCTCCCACTGTCGTGCTGCCTCGCGCCTGACCTCATATTCGCTTCGCATCTGTGCTATTTCCTTGCCGGACATCTGCCGAATTTCGCGAATCTCCTTACGAAGCGTCGCTGGTTCATCCGACAGGCCATCCTCTGCCGCGACCGTCGGTTCCAGAACAGCAGGAGAAACTTGCGCCTGCGAAATCACGGACGGAGTTTCGGGGACTGTCCCCGCAGCCAACGGCACACTCGCACGAACGTGCCGCACCGCCAGCATGACCGCCCACACCGCAACGATGAGCACAACCAAGAAAGTATTCACTGCAAAGATGTAATGTTCTCTCGAATGCATGGTTATGCAACTGTGTCACTTCAGCAGGAGGACGCGGGTCTCGGTGGCCCCCATCAGGATGGTGAACTGCGTGGCGTTTTCGGCGATGAGCTCATCCGAATAGACGTCCACCACGGTGCATTCCCGCGGAAGCCGGATGGTCTTCTCGCCCTTGGCGATGGCGTGGACGGAGAGGACGTGCGCTCCCGCATAGAGGTTGTCGTCGGTGGCGAGATAGATATGGACTCCCGCCTGTTCCGCGACCTCGCGGAGGAATGCGGGACTCAGATATGCCCCGCCGTAGAAGTAGTTCTTGCCCTTGCGGGCGATCGCGCCCGCCGTGCCGTCCGCATACTCCGCCATCATTTCGGTCTGCGTGTCGGCGACCGCGAAGCGTGTTTCCACGGGGTAGTCCGCCCCGTACTTCGTGCCATTCGGGAAGGACATCTGGAGCGTCCCGGCGGAGCATGGCTTCAGCGTCATCCCCGCCAATTCGCTCAGGCTTGTCGAGGAGATGCCGTCGGGCGTGAGGAAGCCCGCGCCATACACCGTGACAATCGTCGCGCCCTTTTCGCGCAACGCCTGGTAGGCCTCGCGCACTTGAGGTGTGTCCGCGAAGGCGTTCAGGAAGACGACCACCTTGTATTTTCCGGCGGTCTTCGCCACGTCCTCCAGCAGGATGATGTCCACGGGAGCGCCGATTCTCGCCAAGGGGAAGCGCTGATAGCCGAGCAGTTCGCCGTAGAGCGGCTTGAAGGTACGACCCGGCGAGAGATAGAGCTTGCCATCGTAGCCATATTGGTAGCATTCATTCTCCGGGGCACTCTGCGTGGCCTGCGAGGCCGCCAGATATTGAATCGCCTGCTCGTCGATGACAGCGGCAATCTCGGTTGGATCGGGGTCGGATTGCTCCATGATGTACTGTCCGGCCGCCACGGTATGCATGTACATCTCCCTGATGGCGGGGTCGTCCAGTTCATCGCCGCCGTGCTCGGCGAGTTCGTTCATGGGCATGCGATGCGCGAGATACATTCCGGCGTTGCGCTTGAGGACGGTGAGCGTCTGGCCGAGATTCAGCGTCTGACCGTAGCCGCATTCGTCGAGCAGATGCGTGCGGGTGTCGTCCTCCATCACGGAGAATTTCCCCGCGAGGCGGGCGGCGCCGTAGGGCTTCATGTCCGCATTCGGCGCGCCGAGATAGCGCACGCTGTAGCTCTGGGGCGAGAGGAAGAAGTCCATGTTGGGCGAGTCCAACAGGAGGCGCATGTCATTGTGTCCACCGCGATTGGCCGTATAGCCGAGGTTGGAGTACTCCTGATGATAGCCGTAGTAGCAGCCCACCAGTTTGTCCCCGTGGCTGGCCTCCTTCACGGTGGCGGCGATGCGGTCGATGAAGTGCGCGATGGACTCGCTGTAGAAGCGGTCGTAGAGCCGCACGAGCGCGGTGGTGGCGGGGTCGCGGAAGACGCCGTCCAGCGATGCCTTCTGTTCGTCTGGCGTGGGGATGTGGTCCACCTCGATGCCATGCGACGCGGCATATTTCTGGAACTCGCGGAGCGAGGTCTCGCTGTAGTCGCTGAAATGCGAGCTGTGGGACAGCCAGCCCTGCCACTCGCAGCTGATGCCGCCCATCAAGTTGTAAAGCACAACCTTGCTGCCGAAGTACTCCTCGCAGTGCATAACCAGGGCGCGGATGGCGGCCAGGGTGTCCTCCTGCATCGCGGGATCGGAGAAGGAGACCATCGACACGTAGTAGCCGCCGCAGAGGTTGCCGTTTTCATCGCGTGCAATCCGTTCGGGATACTTTTCGGCATACCACAGTCCGGGGTGGCACCACACATAGAGTCCGAGTTTGGCGTCCGGGAAATCGCGCAACAGCGAGTCGAGCGTCCAGTCCAGCAGGGTGAAGTCATATTCTCCAGGGCCCTTCCACCAGTCGGCGGAGGAGCCGTTGCCGCCCACGCGGCACGCCACGACATTGAACGGCGAGTTCTTGCCTTCCATTCCCGTGGGCAGCGTGCGCTCCGGAAAATACGGATGGACGGTGAAGCAGTTGTAGAAGAAGGGCTGGCCGTTCAGCATCGGCGTGGGACCAGCCACGCCCTGCTCAATCCGCAGGCTTGCCGACTCGCCAGGCGTCTTCTCTCCCCCCAGTCGGACACCCATGTCGCACTGCGCCGTGGTCTCGCGGTCGCAGATGCCGATCTGGAGTTTCCCTGTGCACTCCGCGCCATACACGAAGGGCTTGAGGTCCGGCAGAACGACGCGCGCCACGCCCGACTCGTCGAATTCCGCGCCCAATTCGGCCAGCGTGCCGATGCGTCCATAGAGTTCGCGGTCCTGTCCATCACGGAGAATCGCATAGAACGTCTCGGTCTCGTCAAGCCATGGTTCGCCCTGGAGAATCACCACCGTGCCATTCGCCGAATCACACTTGGCGGAAAGGATTTCCGCCTTACCCTTGGGAGCGCCGGTGGCATTCTGGGCGACCAGCTTGGAGATCTGGGGTTTCATGAGCTTGTGCCAGTAGCTGGTTATCTCATAGCCTGGCGGAACCAGCCCCTTCGCGAGTTTGTCGGGGAGGTCCTTTGGCACCACGCTCTCCACCTCCAGCGGCACGCCTCGCTCTTCGTAGAAGGCACGACGAGCCTGCGCCAGGCGTCCCGCCTTGCCCAGCGTCATTTCGCGCGGACCGCCCATCGCCAGAAGGCTCGTGCCCGAGCCGCTCACGAATTTCACCGCGAGGACATTCTTCCCAGGGCGGAGTTTGACCGTGAATTTGTGGTCGGTCAGTTGCGGCGGATGGAGAACATTGCCGACATTCAGCGTGGAGAACGCCTCCTCGCCATTGCAGTAGAAGGCGAACCACCAGTCCGCCCCGGCCCCCACCTGGTAGTCCATCGTCTCTGGGGCTTCCAGTTCGGCGTAGAGCCAGGCGGTGGCCCCCTCTCGGACACCGCCAAGCACAGGCGCGAGATCCACCGCCTCGTCCACCTCCACCTTCACTGGCGACTTGCCCTGCAAGGTCTCCGGAATCGCCGAGAGTTCTTCCGTCGACGGGACATAGCTCCGTTCGACATTCGGAAACACCGTCCATTCCGAAGGATACGGCGGGATGGAATCCAATTCAGCGGAATTTACCATGGTCAGACACATCGTGCAAAACAGCCAGCCGAAGAAACGTTTCATCATGCGCATGTTCGGTTGAAAAGGGTTTTCGGTAACAGGAGCATAGTCCGATTTCGTGCAATGCCTAAAGATAATACGGAAAAATGATAAAAACGGCTGTTTTACAAAATTCCAGATAAAAGCCCAAGCCTTCAGGACCTTGGACACACAGGCCTCAGGACTCAGGCCTTCAGGACCTCGGACACACAGGCCTCAGGACCTCGCTTGGGAAATGTCCTGTTTCTCAAGTAAGCAGGTTGTTGGCCATGCGAAATCACGGTTTCGGAAACGCAGATTACATTTAGGCATCATCCCACTAATTTCGTGACTATCGCATCTTATGCAGATCACCAGCCGTAAAATGCCAATCAGGCTCATTGGCGGAAACGCAAAATTCCGTTCCTTTCTGGAGCGCTTTGCCCAAGTGGAGGTTTTCGCAAGCCTGGACGCCCTGCTGGAAACCGACGTCCCCGCCGAGACGCTTTGCGTGCTGATGCCCTGCTATGACGCGGGACAGCGCTTCGTGCCGGAACCCGGTCTCAATGCGCTCTACCGCCTGCTGGAATGGAAACGCAGGGGTGTCCGATTCTACGTCGAGGCCCTGCCGGTACAAAACTACCTGGCCCGCGAGGTCTTTTCCACTTTTACGCTGGGAAAGGAGTGCCACTTCAACCAGGAATGTCTATTATATAATAATAACATATTGCAATCAAGTAATTTATATTATATTCCATCGGTGCTTCACGCAAATCGCCCACGAAAGGTCCTGATGGAAGGCGGCGATTTCCTCGGGGTGTCTGCGCCAGTCCGCGAACCGACGCGTCGTTATCCCGTTTTGATAGACGACCTGGAGGGATGCGTCGTCGCAACGATGAATCTCCACGCCTGCAAGGCGCTCTTCATGCGTCCCTACGCACGATGGCGGGACCTGCTGTGCACGCTCTGGAGCAACCTCACGCAGACGGAAAGGACTCTGGTGGAGCAGGCATTCGACCAGACCTGGCCACGGCCATTTATGATTTCCGAGGGCACGGACGCCGCAACCGCACTGCAATCCGCCGTCGCCTGGCATCGACGCTGCGGGCTGATGCCGAAGCCCGACGGCACCGACGGCATCCTGGAGATGTTCCTCTCCGCTGACTACTCGCCACGCCAGAATTACCGCACGGACGCCATCCTGATGAGCGCCGCGCTCTTCGCCGGCATGGGCGTTTACGCGCAGGACCAGTCATTGCTGGAAACCGCCAAGTCCATGGCGGATTTTCTCCTGGACCGTCATGTCCAGGATGCCTCGGGCTTCCTGCGCTGGTATGACCACAGCCCCGTCATCTACGCCAACGACTCCGCGCGGCATGGCCTGGCACTGCTCTACCTCTGGCGGATGACTGGTATCCGCCATTACCGCGAATGCGCCGAAAGACTCGCCGAGGCGTGCATTTCCTGGCTTGGCGAATGCGGACTCTATTCGGGATGCTTCTCCCTGGAGGACGGCGTTGGCGGCGAGGTCAGCCGCACACCAGTCTTCTATGGCGAAATGGCCGCCTTTCTGCTCTGCTACGGCACCGCCGAGGCCAAGAAGGCGGTCCTGCGCTTCGCGGAGTTGGTGGACCTGGACTCCACGGCGATGGGGCACTCCAAACCCGATGCGCTGAGTCGCGCCATTCTGCTCTTCGCAAGTCTGCATGTCCTGGGCAAGACGGACTGCACACTGCGCCTGAAGCAATTGCTGGACTATTACGAGGCCCTCCAGGAACCCTGTGGCGGCTTCCGGGAGGACGACATCTTTCAGCGCACCAGCGCCGTGGAGGCGGCCGTGGCCTCGGGCAACGGCCGAGACCGGATTGGCGACCAGCTCTACTGCAACAACTATCTCTTTGCCACGCTAGGATTACTGCGACGCAGCAGCCTCCCGACGGAACTCTCCGCACAAGTGGAACGCCTCTATCAGGGCGTGCGACGATATCTGCTCAATATCCAAATTCAAAGCCAGGACGCGCGGTTTGACGGCGCCTGGATGCGGGCTTACGACATGGACTTGCGGGAATATCACGGCATCGCCCACGACGCCGACTGGGGACCCTAGTGCCTGATGACCGGCTGGGTCATGGGATATATCCCCCTGACGCTGCTGGAAGACCTCGGCGGCCCCGCCTTCTTCCAACAGTGCCAGTAATCTGTTGCAAATGAAAAGGGAATCATATCAATACGGTGGTTTCCTCTGGGGAAGTATTTCGTTAACTTGCCTTGAGGCATGATGGCCACCGCAGTCGTGCCACGAATGCCGAAGGTGGCGGCACGTCAACGGGAACAGCCCCGCAGGGAGGGTACCGACGGCGTCCCGCCGTCGGAAATGGCCGCGTGTCAAAAACACCTGCGTTGCTCGTTCCACAGACTGGTCTTGTCACCCGACGGCGAGACGCCGTCGGTACCCCCGCTCCGCGACCGCATGACTGGGGCCTGGCTTCCTCCCCCGCTTCGCCGCCGACAAAGGCAAGTTAACGGTATAATTCCAAAAAGTTAAAGGTCCTGATGTCTCAGGTTGCAGGCCTCAGGTCTCAGGTCCCGCCAGGGAGGTTGGAGGAAGTCGGGAGGGACGTGCTCCAGCCTCCGCCCATCGGCTTCGGCGTGGCAAGCCTGCACGCCCTTTGCGATTGTTTGGGAAAACTGCCAAGGCTCTGGTGACCCTACACCAGTTCGAAGCGATCCACGTCCACCAGTCCCAGGTCGGTGAGCTTGAGATGCGGGATGACCGGCAATGGCAGGAAGGACATCTGCAGAAAAGGCTCCTGTAGCGTGCAGCCACACTCCCGTACGGCGCGGTGCAGATGCTCCAGCTGCGCGGCGATGGTCTCGGCGGGCTTGTCGGAGAAGAGTCCCGCGATGGGCAGAGGAACCAGGCCCGTCACCGCACCATCGCAGACGACCACGAAGCCGCCCTGGGATTCCCGTAGCGCATTGACGGCTACCGCCATGTCCTCTGCATTGGTTCCGACCACGCAGAGGTTGTGGGAGGCGTGGCCGACGCTGGAGGCGATCGCGCCCTTCTTCAGGCCGAATCCCCGCACATGGCCTTTGCCGATGTTGCCGTTTTTGCCGTGGCGCTCAATCACCGCGATGGGCAGGACATCCTCGTCAGTGGGAAGCAGCTCCAGGAAGTCGGTGACCAAATCGCCGTCCCGCACGCCAATGACCGGCACCGTCTTGCCGGGGGCGGGGAGCAGCTGGAAGTCTTCGGCGGTCATTTCCTTGCAGTGGACAGTGTCGCGGAAGCCATCCGGAGTGGGGAGCGTGCCGTGCGCGTAGGTGATGCCAGTGGCGGGACGGCCATTGACCAGCACGTTCTTCACCCTGCATCGCTCGAAGTCCGAGAGCAGCACGATGTCCGCCCGCATCCCCGGTGCGATGAGTCCTCGGTCGGTAAGCCCAAGAGCGTGAGCGGCGGACCAGCTGGCGATGCGGTAGGCCACCAGTGGGGGAATGCCCGCCTCGATGACGCGGGAAATCATGCCGTCGAGGTAGCCCATTGTCTGCAGGTCGATCGGATTGCGGTCATCGGTGCAGAAGGCCAGGAAGGGCGAGTTCTCGATGGTCAACAGGGGCAGAAGGGTGTCCAGGTTGCGGGCGGCGCTGCCCTCGCGGATGAAGACCTGGAGACCCCGGCGCAGTTTCTCCTGCGCCTCCGCTAGCGTGGAGCATTCGTGGTCGTTGCGCACGCCGACCGAGATGTAGGCATTGAGGTCTTTGCCGGACAACAATGGGCAATGCCCGTCAATCCGGCCAAACAACGAGATTTTTCTCAGCAGCTCGTCATCTTGGTGGAGTACTCCTGGGACATTCATCAGTTCGGCGAGGGCGGTCTCGGGATGGCGTTCGTGCCATTCGGCCAGGTCTTCGGCGGTGATGGTGGCCCCTGATGTCTCCAGTTGGGTGGCGGGCACGCAGCCGGGGAGGCGAACCAGAAGCGTCATCGCGAGCTTCTCCGCGCAGGCGAAGAAGTACTCGAAGGCGGCGGTGCCGACCACATTGGCGAGTTCGTGCGGGTCGCAGACTGCGGTGGTGACACCATGCCGGAGGGCGCAGCGCTCGAATTCCGGCGGCGTCATCAGGGAGGACTCGAGGTGGAGATGCGCGTCGATGAAGCCGGGCACGGCGGTCAGGCCCGTGGCATCCAGTTCGAGATTGCCAGAGTAGCCTGGACCGATGCCGGCGATGACACCGGTGCTGTCAATGGCGATGTCCGCCGTCTCGAACTCCCCTGTGGCCAGGTGAAAGATACGGGCGTTTTTGACCACCAGATGCGCCTTGCGCGTACCTCGGGCGGTGGCGATGCGTTCACTGAGAGACATTTGCGTGTGGTGACTTGGGGGATTCACGTCGGGCTACCGCCACTCATGCTTGGGGTAGCGGCGGGAGAGCTGGGGCTTGATGGCGGGGTAGTGGACTTGCCAGAAGCGCGGAAGGTCGTCGGTGATTTGGACAGTGCGCATATTAGGTGCGAGAATGTCCAGCAGGACGGGGATGCGGCCGTCGCCAACGGTGAGGGGACCGGTCACGTCGTAGAGTTCCTGGATGCGGGCGCGGCCCTTCGGGGGCTGTCCGGGATGGTATTCGATACGCATTTTGCGGTTGCGCGGGAGGGGAATGGTTGCAGGAGCCAGGCGTTCCACGGCGACGAGCTGCTTCGGGGTGAGGATGGCTTGCAAGAAGGGCAGGGCGGGCTTGTTGCGTACGGCGGCGTAGGTGCGCTCGCCTTCGCAAAGCGCTTTTCGGATGGCGCGGCACTCCTCATCGGTGTATTCTGGCAATTCCAGTTCGGGGAAATGGGGGCGCAGGAAGCGTACGCGGTCAATCCAGCCGAGGCATTTTTCATCCCAGCCCAACAGCGGGAGATTGTTGGAGGAGTCGATTTCGGCAAAGAGAAGTGCGGCGGCCTGGTCGGGAGGCGGGTCGTTGCGCACGGATTCCTCGAGAACCAATCCCAGGCAGGAGAGGGTGCGGCGGCGGAGAATCTGCTGCTTGACGTCATCCCAGAAGACAGTGTCGGTCTCCTGGAGGGCATCGGGGAAGAGTTCCCAGAGCCATTCCTCGCGGATGCCGGAGGCCAGCGAGAGTTCAATGGTGGTGCCGGGCGTGGAACCGCCGCTGGTCTCGCGGAGCTCGGCGGCGATGAAAAGCGGCTCGTCCCGCACCAGGCTGCGGGGACTGAGGGTGGCGCGTCTGCCGCCCTGGAGTTCGCAGGAGAGCGTGCCTTTGTTTAGACGGCGGGCGAGGCGGTCGGGGAAGCACTCCAGAAGTAGGCGGGCGAGAGTGGTTTCCTTGTCACCTGCGTCCCCTGCGGCTTTCGCCGCAGGCACAGCCCCCTTCGCCGCAGGCACGGAACTGCGGCGGAAATCCGCCCATTCGCGGGCGATGTCTCGGGCGGCAGTTGCCTGGATGCCGAGTCGCTCGCAGGCGTCTTGGCTGAAGTGTTGTGTGGCGGCTTGTTCCACGAGGGCGAGTTGAGCGAGAAAATCAGATTCAGGAGGGGAGTGGCCGGAACTGTCTTGCTTCGCTCTACGTAGCCCCCCGCGCAGTTCGGTGAGTTGCCGTGCGGGCATGGTGCGTGCGGCGATGAGCGGCCGCGAGGCCAGAATGGCGGCGCAGCCTGCGGCCAAATCGTAGATGCCCGCCTGGACGCTCTTCCAGAGCAGCAGTGCCAGCCGTGGATGGGCGGGGAAGGCGAGGACGGCGCGGCCGGTTTCGGTGGCGACGCCATCGGGCTTCAAGAGCCCGAGATTGTGCAGGAGTTCGCGTGCGGCGTTTAGGCTGTTTTCCGGTGGCCGTTGGAACCAGGGGAATGCCTCGTCGTCGGTCCATCCAGCGCAGTGGATTGCCAGCAGTGCGTCCGCGAGGTCCACGCGGACGATTTCCGGCGGTGTGTGGGGGATTTTGTGGTCCTGTTCGAGTGCACTCCAGAGTCGTTTGCAGAATCCGGGAGCCTCGCGCCCGGCGCGTCCCGCGCGCTGCTGCGCGGAGTCGCGGGAGATTGGGATGGTCTCCAGGATGTCGATGCCGCGCACGGCGTC
>JAFYIW010000152.1 GCA_017538465.1 Victivallales bacterium | reverse complement strand
CTGGAACACGGTGTTGATTCTGCGCACATTTGGAGGCTGCTCTGTGATGTCCTCTCCAGACAGCAGGATCCGTCCCGTGTCCGGCACTTCGAATCCGGCCAACATCCGTAGCAGCGTCGTCTTGCCGCATCCGCTGGGACCCAGAATCGAGAAAATCTCCCCGCGGTTGATGGTCAAGGTGACGTTGTCAACCGCCTTGAGGCGTCCAAACTGCTTGGTCACCCCGTCAAACTTCAAAAAATCTTCCAACTCACCCGTTTCCTAAGTTGAGTCAGCAAGGCTGAATGAATGGTTTAATGAAAGACCTCCGGACTGTGTAAGATGGTTACGCCGGCATGAACAAATAATATAGAGCAGATTTGCAAAATCAACTTTGAACCAACACGAAAAACAAACCGCAACCCTCATTTTTCCAGCTGGAAGATGCGGGTGGCGCGGGCGGCGAAGGGGGCGGTGAAGCGTCCCTGGTCGTCAGTCGTGAAGCTTTCGTTGGTAAGTAAATCGCGTGCGGTCCCTGGGGCACGCAGGGTGATGACGCGCTCGCCACCCTCGTTCACGCAGACTGCAAGCAATCCGTCGGTCGCCCAAACCAGGTCGGGCGTGGTGATATACCGATGCACGCCGGCCGCATCAACCACCATCTCCCAGAATTCCCGTGGCGGCTGGGCGAGGCCTGCGAAGAAGCCCGTCCAGTCTTCGTGCTTGGTGACGGCGAATGCGCCAGTGCCATCTTCGTAGGTGGCCAGAATGGCGGTGTTTTCGTCTGGGGTGGCAAAGACGGTCGGGGTGACCAGCTTGTCGCCGCAGGGCCAGAGGGCTTTTCCGTTCAAGGGACCGGCCGCCTCATGGAAGGTGCACTTGAGCTGGATGGGGGCGGTCCGCAGGGCGAGGGGCATCCCCGTGAAGGCCCGGATATTCTCGTCCGGGGTGAGGCCATTGTCCAACGGGATGACAGCTGGCATCCCGTAGAAGACGATGGCTCGCCCTTGGGATTGGAGCTTTTTGACGGCGTCGAACTGCTTCTCGTCCGGCGCGAATGCGGAGGCGAGAACGACCACGCGGATGGATTCGGGGAGCTTGTCCAGGTCGCTGGCCAGATAGTAGTCCACTGTGGCGCCCACGCGCTCAAGCTGGAGCTTGGTCATCTTCACCAGTTCGGTGGTGACACGGGTGTTGTAGCGGGTCCACGCCATGCTCTCCTCATCTAGAACCAGCGCGATTTCGGCGCGCGATGCACGGGAAGCGGTCAGGGTGGCGGTGCGCATGGCGTGGACGAGTTGGCCGATGCGGGCCATGAGGCGCGGATTCGTGTAGCGCACATATCCGACGTCGAACCACCACTGTGCCAGACCACGCAGAAGGGTGTGCGCTGCCTCCTTGTCCTGCTGCATCAAATCTCCCGCCACGTCGGCGGGCTTGCCGCAGGCGCCCACGTCACAGCCGGTGTCGCTGGTGCGCACGTCCATCTCCACGAACCAGAATTTGTTATGGAGGTTAAGGCTGGCGGCGGCACCCATGGTGTAAGGCGTGCCTTCGCCGCCGACCTGCCGGAAGCCGTAGCCGGTGGGACTGGCGAGGAAGTCCACATTCGGGTCGTCGATGAGGTGTCCGACGCCGAGGTGCGCGGCGGTCACCAGACGGTATGCGTCGGCCAGTTCGTAGCCATAGCCGTAGAAGGGGCCGGCGAGCATCCGCCCGTCCGAGGCCTTCTTGATGGCGGCGCACAATTCCTGGATGCACTCGGCGGTGACTTCGGCGTGGAAGATGTTGTAGTCCACCACGGACTGCGCACCGGGCATCTCCGGCAGGAAGAGCGCGGAGGTGGCCACTTCCGGAATCTCGCGGATCTTGCGGGAGGGGATTTCGGCGGTGGCGAGCGTGACGGCGCTGTCACGCCAGGCGGCCTGGAGCGCCTCGTCGTTGCCATATTTGCGGGTCAGCCATTCGCGGAAGGCGTGCTGCGCGGCCACGGAATAGTCCGTCCAGACCCGCTCGTTGGCGCCCCATTCCATCCACTCCTCCGTAGTCCCCGAGGCCAGCACGAATCCCAAAACGCGGTCGGCAAATGGCGAGCGTTTGATGTGGTCGATGAGGCGCTCGATGCCTTCGGCGGTGTATTCACGCCAGGCCTTGGAGCTCCAGCTGGGGCAGGTGCGGCCATTCCAGTATTGCAGGATATGACGTTCGCCATTTTCATCCTCGTATTGCACCAGTTCGTCGGGATGTTCGAGGCTCCACCAGTTGGGGGCGCCCATGTAGATGCGAGGAAGGAGGTAGGCGTCGGGGTTGGTCTCCAGGGCCATGCGTGCCCTCCGGTCGAACTCGCTGTAGTCGTAGTCGCCGGGGGCGATCTCGCAGACTTGCGCCAGCGAGTAGCCGCTTTCGGTGGGGGTGGTGCTGAAGCCAAGCAGCTGCACTCCTGCGGCGGTGAAGGCCGCGAAACCCAGCGGTCCCGGCGCGTAGGTGGCCCGCATGATGCCGGGAAAGGGCGAGCCATTCGCGTGGATGGTCGGCCGCCCGCCGAATTCCTTGACTGCAGTGGAAGTGAGTTCCAGATCATGTCGGCCCGCGATCCGTTTGCGCGTGGTGGCACCCTCCGGTATGCATTCCCCGCAATGGAGGGTGATTTCATATTCGCCATCCAGCAGGTAGTAAGGTGTGCGAAGGTCCTGCGCGCTGATGCGCCATTCGGTGTCTGAACGGGTGATGTACTCCAGCGGAATGACCGCGGGCGTCTCGTCCGCAGGTGCGCCGACTCTGTGGAGTTCGAGCCAAGCATTGCGGTCGAGGGGCGCGCGTCCCTCGAAGGTGACCTGCTGGCGGTGCAGGGTGAACTCCTCGCCACACTTCAGCTCGTCCTCGATTTTGAACTCTTTGGCAAGAGCGCCTTTCGGCAAGACCTCATCCTCGCCACGAATCTCCGCAATCTGAAGGTGCAATTTGCGCCCCGTTGGCACATCGGGTATCCCAAAGAGGAAACTCTGCACCGGCGTTATGACGTTCGGGTAGTTGGCATTGTAAGCCGTCAGTCCGTCTGGCGAGTAGTCGAATGCGATTTCATGCCATTCGCCGTCATTGGGAACCGCCTCGGACATCGGGAAGCCCCAGGCAGCTCCCCATCCGTAGCCAGGACCATACTCGAAACTGTCGTGGAGGACAAGTTGGAATCTCTCCGGAGCGTCACCGAGGTTGCGGAGCCGCACCACCACGCGCTGGGCGGGAACGAAACCGCAGCGCCGCATCTTGAGATCCACCGAGGATGGCTCGCCCTGTTTCCGCAATGCCTGCCAGTCCAACGCATGGGTTTCGGCATCTATTTTGATTTCGTTGTAGGTGTAGTTCTCGTAAAGATCCGGAAACGAATGGTCCACCTCCCAGGGACCGAGCGTGCCCCCGTCAAAATAAGTGATGGTATGCACTGAGTGGCCAAAGCAGACGAAGGCGAGGCAGAAGAGCAGGGGGATGAAAAATGGACGTCGGCGCATGGGATTTTATGGCAAAGGGAACGCAGCTACGGTTTTTCCCGCTCGCTTGGGAACAGCGTGGTTTCGGATGGCTTTCTGTTCCAATCTGAATTCAGAAAGGGAGCATCGGGTTGTTCTTGAAGTAAAAAATCAAGGCGATGGCGTGGATGACCTGGAGCGGAGCAAGGACATAAGTGAGAATGAGCCAGAAAAATCCGTGATAGTTGTTGTTCTCCTTCATCTTGAAGTGGGTGTTGATGGCCATGGCCAGACCGACGGGCATGCAGCATAGCCAGGTCAGGAAAAAGGAGGCACAGGCCATGCCGAATTGGCTTTCTCCGCGTTCCGCCTGGAAGTCGAGATTGCCGGATGAGGTTTGGCCAGGCGATGCGGGTGGCGGCTGAGGCACTCGGACCTCCTTTCCGCAAATCGGGCAGTTGGTGATTTGCCCCGCCCAGTTGTCCTCGACCGTAAAGAGGTTACTGCAATGCGGACATTTGACGATGAATTTCATGGCTAAAGGTTGTGCTGTTTTGCGGCTACGCTGTGTTTTGATTCAATCGTCTTTGCCGAAAATGCCTCCAGTTCTATACAGTTGTGCATGAACAGCACGCCAGCGGATCAAGGAGGCACGGAAAAGGCGCTACAGCCCGACCGCAGTCAGCACCTTCGCCATCGTCTCGTCGGCGACCGCGTTGGCGCGGCGGGCGCCTTCGCGGAGGATGTCCTCCACCTCGTCGGGGTGTTCCATCAAATAGGCGCGGCGCTCGCGGGCCTCCGCAAAGTACTCGGTGTATTTCTCGAAGAGCATCTGCTTGGCGGTGCCGTAGCCCATGCCGCCGGCCAGGTACATCTCGCGGAGCTTGGCGACCTCTTCCGGCGAGGCCATCAGCTTGTAGAGCAGGAAGACATTGCACTTGTCGGGGTCCTTCGGGTCCTCCATCGGCGTGGAGTCCGTCTTGATCTTCATGAACTTCGAGCGCGCGGCCTTGCCCTCCGCGAAGATTTCGATGGTGTTGTTGTAGCTCTTCGACATCTTCTGGCCGTCCAGTCCCGGAATCACCGCGACCTCCTCCTGGATCAGCGGCTCGGGGATGGTCAGGATGTCGCCGTAGGCGTTGTTGAAGCGGATGGCCAGGTCGCGCGTGACCTCCAGATGCTGCTTCTGGTCCTTGCCCACCGGCACATACTGCGCATGGTACAGCAGGATGTCGGCCGCCATCAGCACAGGGTAGGCCAGCAGGCCGTGGTTGGCTTCCAGACCGTGCGCGACCTTGTCCTTGTAGGAGTGGCAGCGCTCCAGAAGCCCCAGCGGACACAGGCACGAGAGAATCCACGCCAGCGTCTGCACGGCTGGCACGTCGGACTGCCGCCAGAAGACCGTCTTGGCGGGGTCGAGACCGCAGGCCAGGAAGTCCACCGCCACCTGGTGGGTGCGGGCGCGGAGGTCCTCCGGCTTGGGCATCGAGGTCTGCGCGTGGAAGTTCGCGATGAAGTAGAAGCACTCGTTCTCGGTCTGCGCCGCGATGGACTGGCGCATCGTGCCGAAGTAGTTGCCCAGATGGAGAGTGCCGGAGGGCTGGATGCCCGTCAGAACGCGTTTGTTGGTGACCATGGTGGTTCTCGTGTAAGTCTAACAATATGATGCCGCGACTGCGGCGGAAAAAGTCCGCGCATTTAATATAAACCCGCTTGGTCAAATCGTGCAGAGAGACTATATTAAGTCGTATTCCAAAATCGGAGCGTAGCGCAGTCTGGTTAGCGCGAGTGGTTTGGGACCACTAGGTCGAGGGTTCGAATCCCCCCGCTCCGACCATCCATTTTCCATCAGCCCTCAAGTCCTACTACGGTCTTGAGGGCTTGTTGTTTCTGCGCTAACCTGCCGTAAACAAGGCGTTTAGGCGGCTTTCTCTGTTCCGTTTTCCGCCCTCTCAAGAGAAGCCAAATTCGGCTATATTTGAGAGAATCTTCCGCCCGAAGGTCGCCACATTCTCTAAATGTAGGGATAGTCCTATACCAGAAGTCCACCCCCTTTAAGGAGCAGACGCGAGCGGCGGCCTTATACACCTTCGCTGAAGCTATCGGGACAAGGGAGCGAAAAGACGATGGGTATGCCTTGTGTTTTTTACGCTGATGTGCTAATTCTCTCCGAGCAGCATAATTTCCTATTCACTCCACCATCTTATCCTTTCCTTATTTATCAATCCGCTCCCATTGGGAACGGCGAACGGGGCGGCATCCATGTCGGTAATGCATTACTCCTGATATCCCATATTCCTCTTCGCAGATGTTGCCGCGATAGATTTCCTCCTCGATATACGGCACGTTGATTTGCGTACGCATCTTCTCTGGAAGGTTTTCCACTTCAGCAAAGCCGTATGCTCCATGGTTGTAGAGTTTATACAGGAAACCGAAGAGCGAAATACGAACGTTTTCGGACAGGGAATGCACTATGCCTTCGGCAATGTTTAGTGGCAGGCTTTTTCCACGATTCTTTGGAAAATGAATTGTAGAATCGCCGAGGTAGGTCAGCGTGAGTTCCTCTGAACGGCAGCCGAGCGCATAGCATTCCTCTCGCTCTTTGACAAAAAGAGCCTCCACGCCAAGGAATGCCAGTCTGTCCATGACAGTTTCCTTCAAGGTCTCAAAGCCTTCCTTTGAATAGCCTGGTTTCAGGAAAAAGCACACGCTGTCAGACTGGTAGTCCGAGACAATGTAGTTCCAGCAGGGATTGTGGTCCAGCGGCATCCGCGAGTCGATGTTCCGTCCTCCGCAGCGCAGAATCAACGTGCTGAAAGGACATTTCGTTTGGAGTTCGACAAGAAGACTTCTCTTAGTCTTGTCCTGAAGGTTTTCGTCATTGGGAAATGCATTGATGTGTCCGAACAAGTCAAGCACGGGCGGATGGCGGAAGATGTTCTCCCTTGCGTCCAAAGGAACGCACTTTTCGCCCTCCTGGCGGCAGGGTTTCCAGCAGGAGGCAATGATGAATGTGGACTGTGGGTCGTCCATCAAGGCCTTGAGGTTTCCTCGTCCCTTTGTACAGACTACTGTGGGAGCAAATGAAGTGTAATGCTGTTGGAGGTTCAGCAAGAATTGACAAGCGGTGGCCAGCGTCATTCCAGTCTGCACTGTTTCGACCTTGAAAGGCGGTTTATCGCTTTTTCTGCAGACGCGGAACCAATCTCTTGTCTCATAGAATTCGGTAGGCAGAGGCTCAACCGTTTTTTCATCACACACAACAGGCTGGAAATACCCTCCTTCCGTGCCGTTGATGCAGAGCTCCCCGGGCTTCAGCAGATTCTCGGGGGTGGCATTTTTCCAAATCTCAAAGAAGAAACTACCATCGCCTATCATCAATTCGGGCGTCCACCCTTTGTAGGGAATGATGGTGACTTTGTCATCAGGTCTCAGAAACTCACTCCAGCCCTTGTACTTGTCAGCATGCCATACAAAGCGGTCGTTGGCGCAGATGACCTTCGGCCCTTTGAGGGGAAGACGTTTGTTGCTAAGTTCAAAGATGGGCCTCCACATCTTTTCGCGCGCATATTCACTGTTCAGTGCATACCCAGATATGGATGTGGGTTCAATCTCTCTTGAGACGGTAAATATTTCGTGGCTTTTGGGCGGAAGAAGCCAATGGGCCAACGTTCTGCGGAAATCGCCATGAAAGATAGGCTCCCTTGTCTGACACTCATACTCGTAGGGAGCATCATGTCCTGTCGCATACAAGAAGGTGCTGCGCCCGCATTCCATAGCCAGCCGACAGCACTCGTCGAAAGTGAATGCGCCGAGGACGAAACGGCATTTCACTACCCCAAATCTGTTTTCCAATCGAAGGTAGATGAGATGGGATTCCTGGATATTTATGCGTCTTTTTGCCTTCTTGGCCAAAGGGCGCAGTTCGTCGTAAAAACACGCTGGCCTCTCGTTTCTAGCCGCAATCATGGCGTATTCGCCGTCAAAACATTTGTCCCGGTCCAGAATGAATCTATCGATTCCCTCACAGTAATTGAATCTTCTGATTTCTTCAATTTGCTCGTTCATTATCGTCTCCATGTTTTTGTGTTTTCCTTCATTCTCAATGCCATTGTCG
>JAFYIW010000022.1 GCA_017538465.1 Victivallales bacterium | reverse complement strand
TAGGTCAGCCCCAGTCCGGTCAGGACCGCGTGGGGGCAGGGACGCCCGCCCATCAGCCGAATGAAGGCCACGCGCAATGCGGTGAAGTACTGCGGCATCGCGATATGTGGCAGAAGGTTCGCCAGCGTGAACTGGGAAATCCAGCAGGCGGCGCCGAAGGATGCCTGGTTGACGGCCACCCCGCAGTAGTCCGAAACGAGTTCGATGTCGCTGGCGTAGCAGAGTTCGGCCGAACTCTGGCGATAGTCCAGATGCACCAGCTGGAAAATGTCCAGATGAGCATAGGAGCGCCGACTGGTTGAGGCGGGCAGACGCACGAAGAAGGACATCCGACCCAGTTCAGGAGAGACTCCCGCAACGATCACGGCATGGTCCTGGTAGGGTGTTTTGCGCAAGGCCAGGAAGTCCGTGGATGGGCGGGGCGGGAAAGACATTCACGTCAAAAGCCGGCAGAATCCTGCCGGATTTGCATTCCGTGTTTTTTTACATGAAGGAAACGCGCCGCCGTGGCGCGGCGGATGGATCCATGGGGGCAAGAACGAGCAAGATGGCGATGGCCAGGCCGGCATGCGCGATTGCCGCCATGATGCACACCGCCAGAAAGCCGTAGATGCATTGGCGCAGGAAGCCTATCTGCTGTTCCAGCTGGTCGGCGTTGGTTTTCAGCATCAGCGCCGCCTGGTCAATGGAGGCGATGAGTTTTTCATGGTTTTCCGGAGTGTATCCGGCCAGGGACTTCTCCGCCGCGGCCAGGGAACGGGAGAACTGCGGAAGGAAGTCACGCAGGTCATGCGCGATTTCCTTCATCGCATCAAAGGGCTGCATGGTCCCCACGATGGGAAGGTTGATCGCGATGTCAGTGAGTTTCTCCAGGTCATCGGCGGCCCGCAGGGCATCCTGAAAAATCTGCGAGCTTTTCTTGAGGGTGACCGCATAGACCGGGATCTGGCTGCCCGTGACATTGATCTCCTCGCGGATGGAAGCCAGGGCGTCGGCATGGGTGCGCATGGTGATTTCAAGGGCATTCACTTGACTTTGGGTAATCAGCTGGCGCGTGATGCAGATGACGACGACGCACCCGGTGATGACGAAAAGGCAAAACAGCAAGGACGTGAAGCACAGGAATTTGATTATGGCACGGCGCATGGTGGGAAAAGTGAAGGGTTCATGAAGTTTCCCCTGCATGCCAGCAGGGAGAGAGACGGTCACTGCGGAAATCCGACGGTGCGGTCCACAGGTGCACGAAGTTTAAGGCGATGCTCTAGGATGTTTTGCCAAGTGGCGGCACGGAAGATGTCCACCGGGCTGAGCTCCCGCTCGGCCTCGTTCAGCAAGGCGGTGACGCGTTGCTGGAGTCGCGTTGCCTGTCCGAAGGACTTTTGGGCCTCGGCAAAACGCTTGCGGAAGGCCTTGAGGTCATTTTGGCGCAGGACATTCACGGCCATGATATATAAGTCGATGGCGTCGTGATAGATGGGCAGAGATCCCAGCTTGAGCTGCAGCAGGTCCTTTTGGACGCTGTCCAGCGCATAAAGGTCCAGCGGGCGGTTTTTCAGAATTTCCGGCAGTTTTTCCAGGGGGACGGTGCGGAGGGGCTCGTCGCCGCCCATTTCCACCACGGGGATCGTGAGGATTCTGTGGAGCCGGCTGGCGATGTCCTCGGCGGATTCGGGGGTGATGCTCTTTTTCACATAGGATGCGGCATTGGTCACATACCATTCCTGCAGTTTGTCTTTCGGGATTCCCATGGCTTGGGCCAGCGCCGTGGTCGTCTCCAGGCGCTCCTTGCATTCGAGGCGCCACCATTCCAGCACCAAAGGAAGCATCTTTTGGGAATGAAGGCCTTGCAGGCAACTCAGCAACAGGTCGCAATGGACGAGGTATAGGCGGTATAGCAGACGGGACTCCGAAGGCGGCGGCTCCGTGAGCAGCCGCGTCAGGTCCGGATAGGTGCCGGAGGCGAATTGCCGCCTGGGAATGCGGTAGTCTTTCCGGTAAAGCCCTTTCGTTCCCTTGCCGTCATAGACAATGCGGTTGGCCAGGGCGGCCGCGAGGAAGGCGACGGAGGCTGGCGCGGCGGCGCGCTTTATTCCCAGCCTCTCCCGTAGCTGCCGAAGCAGGAGTCCCTGAAGAATCCGGACGACGGACGCCTCCAGCGGCGCGGCGGTTCGCAAGGGCACGTCCCAGCTCTTGAAGTCACTTTCCAGAAACGAGATGTCCATTGCATAGAAGTTCAGACGATGCTCGGGACGTCGGCCATCGCCAAAGAACGCGTCAACCTCGTGGGCGCAGAGGCGTGTGAGCATGGCCAGATTGGAGACGTCCGCTTCGACTTTGCCGAAGATGTCCAGCCTTTCCGCGGGGAGGTACTGGTGATATCCGTCAACCAATGTGGCGTCGTCATCCAGCGGGAGTGGCGGCGCCGCCAATGCGCCTGGCAATGCCAGGACGAGTGTCAGCAATAGGATGATGGCGCGTGCCGCATTCATCGAGAGATTTCCACGTCGTCCGCCAGGACCTTCTCGCGGCGTTTGGCGCGTTCGCTGGCGAGTCTCTCACGTAGCGCGGGGTCGGTGGCGCCGAGGATTTCCGCGGCCAGCAGGGCGGCGTTGGCGGCGCCGCCGGAACCCACGCCGACGGTGGCGACGGGGATGCCGCCCGGCATCTGGACAGTGGAGAGCAGGGCGTCCAGTCCGTTGAAGGGGCCGCCTTCGACGGGAATGCCGATGACGGGCAGAAGAGTATGCGCGGCCACCGCTCCGGCCAGATGCGCCGCGCCTCCGGCGGCCGCGATGATGACGCCGAAGCCATGCTCAATGGCGTGTTCGGTGAACTCCGTCACGACTTCGGGGGTACGGTGTGCGCTCATCACCCGCACCACGGTTTCAATCTCCAGGGCCTTCAGGGTGTCAATGCATTTCTGGATTTTCGGCAGGTCGGAGCTGCTG
>JAFYIW010000151.1 GCA_017538465.1 Victivallales bacterium | reverse complement strand
CGAGACCGTCTTCCCATTCGCGACCTTCCTGGGCGTGAGTTTCATGACCATCGTCAAGGGCAAGAACAGTGAATTGACCGCCATCCGCGCGGCAGGCCTGTCGTTGCTGGTGACCGCTCTTCCCGTCTGGCTATTGTGCCTGTTTCTTTGCGGAGCCGAGATGTATTTGCTTGAGGTCGTGAAGCCGATGGCGACCCGTTACACGGAACAGGTCCGCCTGGAACTCGAACAGCACAAGCAAGCGAAGAAACGCCTAGACGCCAAAGTGAAAAGTGAATTTGAGCGCCGTTTGCGCGAACAATATGGCGAAGAGACGGCCACCATTCCGCGCAATGAGCGCAAAGCGCTGGAGCGTGAAGTCAGGGAAAGATTCAGTCAGGCCGAACTCAAACATGCGGACAGGAATCAATCCCGCCAGAAAACAAATGGACTTTTCTATTGCAATGCCCAGAATCACACCGAGTGGCAGTTTGCCGATTTCCACACCGACGCACCCTGTCATGGCGTGGTGGTTTGGACAACCGACGAAGACGGACGGCTGCTATCCCGGCGCCTTGCCCATCAGGCATTCTATGATGAAAGCGCCCGGATCTGGCATTTCCAGGGAGGGGAGACCGTGCAGTTCGAATACCATGCCCCGGATGCGCTGCCGCACCCGGCCACCCAAGTCCGGCATGCCGAGAATGAAATCACCGCCATGCCCTACACCGAGACTCCTCAGGAAATTGACTTGCTACATCATCAGCCTGACGAATTGAATCTGGGAGGACTACTACAAATGCTTCGCCTGGCGGAATATCTTCCCGAGACGCGCCAGCGTTTTGTCCGAACCATGGTCGCCTACCGGCTCTTCTATCCGCTTTCCACCCTTGTCGCCGGGTTATTGGGCTTCGCCCTCACCATCACCCAAGGGCGTAAGAGCGCCATCACGGGATTCGTGGTCGCGGCTGTCCTCTTGATGGTCTATTACTCGGTGGCGCAACAGGCTGTCGTACTCGGACGCTCCGGCACCCTCCCCGCCTTGCTCGCCGGTGCATTGCCCACCCTGCTGGCATTGGCTGGATCACTCTTTTTAGCTTGGAAACGCCAGTGAATATTTACATTTTTCCCCCGCCGACAACTTTTCCCCTCTGGTGCGATATAGTATGACGATGTGGTTTTTGAATTGAAATGTTTACCAAACCCGCCCATCAACGTATCGTCATCACCGGCGTAGGCCTGACCGCCCCGAATGCCAACGGCCTGGCCGACTTCCGCGCCGCGCTGCTGCAGGGAATTTCTGGTGTCAAGTCCTTGGAGATGCGATACTTCGGGGTCGCTCCGGCTGGCTTGTGCGACTTCGACGCCACCAAATATCAGAAGCGACGGGACATCCGAAACGGCACCCGAGCGGGCTCCATCGCCATCTATGCCGCAGGCGAGGCGCTTGCCGACGCCCAAATCGACATCACGCAAGAAGACACCTCAAGAGTCGGCGTCTTTCTCGGTATCACCGAACACGGCAATGTCGAGACCGAAAACGAAATCTACGAGATTTCCAAATATAATTACGACACCGCAATCTGGAGCCACCACCACAACCCCCGCACGGTCGCCAACAACCCCGCCGGCGAAGTCACGGTGCGCTTCGGCATTAGCGGTCCACACTACACGGTCGGCGCGGCCTGCGCGGCGGGAAATCTCGGTTTGGTTACCGGTGCCCAGCAATTGCTATTGGACGAAGTGGACCTCGCCTTGGCGGGCGGAGTCTCCGAAAGCCCTCGTACCTTCGGCATCTTCGCGGCATTCAAAAGCCAAGGCGCTCTCGCGCATGGTGACGATGTCGCGAAGGTCAGCCGGCCATTCGACCTGGCGCGCAACGGCATTGTGGTCTCCGAGGGCGGCGCGGTCTATGTCCTGGAACGGCTGGACCACGCCCTCGCCCGCAATGCCAAAATCTACGGCGAACTTGTAGGATGGTGCTACAACTCGGACGCCACGGACACCGTTCTGCCCAACTCCGAACGGCAGGCCCAATGTGTTGAGAAGGCCTTGAAGATGGCTGGGCTGGCTCCACAGGACATCTCCATCGTGAACACCCACGCCACCGGCACCAAACTCGGCGACATCAAGGAGTGCGCCGCCTTGCGCGAAGTCTTCGGCGATTCCTGCCCAAACACCTACTTCAACAACACCAAGAGCTTCATCGGACACTGCATGGGCGCCGCCGCCGCACTTGAACTGGCGGGGAACCTCCCCGCCTTCGACGACGGGCTGGTGCATCCCACCATCAACATCGAAAACCTCGACCCGGAGTGCGCCCTGCACAATCTCGTCATACAAGCGCCGGTAACGACTTCTGTTCATGCCATCCTGAACAACTCCTTCGGGATGCTTGGCATCAACTGCGTCACCATTGTCACCAAATACCAAGGATAACCCTGAAATGACTCGTCCTGAAATCCAAACCGCAATGATTGAAATCCTCTCTGACATCAACCCGGATGTGGACTGGAATGCCTTTGGTCCGGAGGATTCTCTCCGCGGCACTCTTGAATCCATGGATTTCCTGGATGTGGTGATGGAACTGCGCAAGCGCTACCATGTCGAGGTGCCGGAGGCTGACTATGGCAAGCTCGCCACCATGAAGGGCTGCGTGGACTACCTCGAACCGACCCTCGGTGCGAAGTAGTAATAAATCAAATTTTTAATAATAAATAGATTAATAATAATTTTCAAGGAGAGAACAATGCCGGAACTGCAAAGTGTGAACATCCCCCCGCCGAATCACCGAATGGTACTGGGCGGACAAGGCTGGGTTGGATTGGTGGACCAGATGGGCACCGAGGCCAGCATCGTCAATGCCGCACGCGTCTCCTTCGGCAAAATGCGCACGGAGATGGACGAACGGGACGTGAAACTGGTCAAATACCTGATTGCCAACCACCACAACACTCCGCTGGAGCACGTGGTCTTCACCTTCCTGGTGCACTGCCCGCTCTTCGTGCGCTCGCAGTGGCACCGCCACCGCACCTGGTCCTACAACGAGATTTCCCGCCGCTATACCGAAGTGGACTTGGAGTTCTATGTCCCGCCGGAAATCCACGCCCAGGCGGACAATGACCGGCAGGCCTCCATCGAGGCGCCGGACACCCTTGACCAGGCCGCCGCCCGTGCCGCCATCGACGCCGCCAACCAGGCTTCGCTGAAGGCCTACGAGGATCTCCTGGCCGCCGGCGTCTGTCGCGAACAGGCACGCGGAGTGCTCACCCAGAATCTCATGACCACCTTCTGGGGCACGGTGGACCTCTCCAACTTGCTGAAATTCATTGAGCTGCGCTCCAGCCAGCATGCCCAGTGGGAAATCCGCCAGTACTCCGACGCCATCAAGGAACTCATCGCCCCCGCCATCCCCAACGTGGCAAAGGTGATGGGATGGTAATGGCAAGGTTAAAGGTTAAAGGTTAAAGGTTAAAGGTTAAAGGTTAAAGGTTAAAGTCAGTCGTCGGGCGTCTGGCGTCGGGCGTCTGGCGTCGGGCGTCAGTCGTCGGGCGTCAGTCGTCGGGCGTCGGGCGTCGGACGTCAGTCGTCAGTCGTCGGGCGTCAGTTTCCAACCTTTTTCTGTTAGTAGGT
>JAFYIW010000150.1 GCA_017538465.1 Victivallales bacterium | reverse complement strand
CCAGGATGAGTGGAGATTCCGCAGGACTCGATGAACGTCGAAGTGGCTTGGACGGTCTCCAGCGGGGTGTTGCCGCCCAGAATAGATGCAAGTAGTTTGGTACGCTCCGCACATTCTGGAGAGTCTTCCAGATACCATCGCCAGAAGTTGGGCAGGAGGCTGGCCACGGCGGCACCATGCGAGGCGTGTCCGCAGACGGAGAAGCTACACAGATGCGGAAGGCTGGTGGGGCAGACCTTGATGCACATTCCCGCCAACGTCGAGGCCAAGGCGAGTTCCGCACGGGCCAACGGCACGAAGCCAGGAGCCGTGCCCAACGCAATCGGCAGGGATTGGCGAATCAGTCGGACGGCGGCCAGTCCCCAGGCGGTCGCCTCGGGGTGTTGCGCTGCGGCCCGGAAGTTCAGGAGGCTCTCGACCGCATGGACAAAGGCGTCTAATCCCGTGATGGCGGTGAGGGTGGCGGGGGCGGTCCAGGTGAGGCGTGGGATGACGAACGAGTGCTCCGCGATGATTTCGGTGTCCATCACCAGCCGTTTGACTCCGCTGGGGCGGTCAATGATATTGGCGTAGGGAGTGGCCTCGGAGCCGGTTCCGGAGGTGGTGGGCACGCAGATGACGCGCTCAAAATGTCGATTGGGGAAGCGCTTGGCGCATAGATTCGCACCAAAGAGGTCCTGGATATCTAGGTCGGTCTGATAGGAGAGGTAGGCGGCCTTGCCGGCATCCATCACGCTGCCGCCCCCAATGGCTAGAACCGCCTTGGGCGTGCAGGCCTTCATCTGGGCGGTCATCTTGCGCACGACCTCGATGTCCGGCTCGGCGGGGATGCCAAGGAAGGGCACCATCGGGATGCCCTCAAGACTGGCGATGGTGTCCATCAATGCCTCCGCACCAGAGTGTGTCCAGGAGGAATGACCTCCACCGACCACAAAGAGCGGCGACTGGACTGTGCATTCCAGGGCTGACAGATGCCTGGCCAGCGCATTGCGCGCCTCTTCGCCAAAGGCAATCAAAGTGTCGGGATTCTGGGCAAGTAGAGGATAGGCAGTATGCATTGAGGAATGAGGAATGAGGAATTGCAGGTTTTGCACCGGTGCCTCCGGCACCGAGAGGAATGAGGAATGAGGATGAGAGATTACTTCTCCCGCTTTACCAGGGAGTTGAGCCAGGCGATGAGATGGTTTCGCACCAAATCGTCGGAGATGCTCTGGAAGGCCTTTTCGGCTTCTTTGACAAGGCGTGTGGCACGGTTTTGGCAAGCCGCCAGGGCTCCAGTGTGCTCGACCAGACTGCGAGCAAACGCCACATCCTCCTGGGCGAGTTTGGGATTTCCGAGGATCTTCTTCAAGCGTTTCCGCTCGGCGGCAGTGGCCTTTTCCCATGCCTTCACCATCAGGAGAGTGGGCTTGCCCTCGCGGAGGTCAGAGCCGATGGGCTTGCCGAGCTGCGCCTCGTCGCCAAAGAGTCCCAAGATATCGTCCTGAATCTGGAAGGCGATGCCAGCCGCCTCCGCAGCCTTGCCCAGCGTCTCGGCCAGCGGGCATTTATCGATGGGTTTCCGACTTCCCAAGGCGGCACCGACGCGTGCGGCGAAGCCGAGCAGAAGCCCCGTCTTGAGGCGCATCATCTTCTCGACCATCCTGGGCGTCACATCCTGAAGGGCCATCATCTCCAGCTCCATGTCCAGCTGTTCGCCAAGGAGCAGTCCGGGATGGAGTTCGGTGGACTGGAACGCAAGGATCGAATTCACGACCTTGCATGGATAATGCGACGTCAGCAACGAGAAAAGCTGTGCCGAGTCGCCGAAGAGGATGTCGCCCGCCACGATGGCGGTTGCCATGCCGTAGTCGGTCACCTTGGCAGCGTCAAGCCGGGGATAGCGACTGGCGATGCGTCGGGCGACCAGCGTGTGGACCGTGGGCTGGCCACGGCGTAACTCGTCGTGGTCGATGATGTCGTCATGAACCAGCGTCGCGGTATGATAGCACTCGACTGCCATCATCGCAGTCGAGAGCCTCTCGACCTGCCGTTCGCCTGTCGCCAACGCGGAAAGCATCAGCAGCGTCGGTCGCAGACACTTTCCCCCACGCAGGAGGTAGGCCTCCGTGGCTTCGCGCAAGTCCGGCGTGAAGTCCTCATCAGCAAGCCGGAGAAAACCCTCGAAGCCTTTGCGAACCGCCCGCGAGACAAACGCGACCAAGTCTGGATAGGCTAGCTTCCTCAGGTCGTTGGCGTTATCCATACTGCGTATCGGCGGGAATTACAGACGTGCCTTGCCGTCCAGGAAGACCTGGGCGACCTCGAAGGCGTCATCCAGCACGGCGAGATTGGCGCGGTAGCCGGCCTCGATGCGTCCAAGGTCGGTGATGCCGAGTTCCTCGGCCTGATTGAGCGAGGTGCAGCGGATGATGTCGGAGAGCGGCAGGCCGGTGACCTCGTGGACATTGCGGAGCGCATGATTCATCCGCAGAATGCTGCCCGCCAGGGCGCCGTTGGAGGCCAGGCGCGCCGCGCCGTCCTTGACCACGACGTCCAGTCCGCCAATCTGGTAGTTTCCGGGCTGGAGATGCGAGGCCTCCATCGCGTCGGTGATGAGCAGGATGTGCGCGTGGTTCTTGAGCTGGAAGACGAGGCGGATCATGTCCGGGCACAGGTGGATCTTGTCGCAGATCATCTCGATATAGACCTCCGGATGCAGCAGTCCGCAGCCGACCATGCCGATTTCACGGTGATGCAGTTTGGTCATCTGATTGCAGAAATGCGTGAGACGGCGAAGTCCGCGCGTCTTCCCCGCCTCGAACTGCGCGAGGGTGGCGTTGGTGTGTCCGCAGGAGGGCACGATGCCCATCGCGACCAAGCCATCGGTAAAGTCCACTGCTCCTGGGAGTTCAATCGCGTAGGTGATGATGCTGACCGGCGAGACCGCGTGGAGGCGTTCGATTTCGGCCAGGTCGGGATTGCGCTGGTAGGCGGGGTTCTGGGCGCCCAGGCATTCCGGGTTCACATATGGACCCTCCAGGTGGGTGCCGATGACCTGTGCGCCGGTGGGGTTCTGGCGGTAGTTCTCGATGTGGCGGAGGCTCGCGGCGAGCTTCTCTTCGGAAAGCGTCAGCGTGGTCGGGCAGCAGTTGGTCACGCCCTCGCGCAGCTTGGCCTCGCCGATGGCGGGCATCGCCTTCGGGTCGTCCGTGGTGGTCTCGTAGCCCATGGCGCCGTGGAAGTGCATGTCAATGAAGCCGGGCACGACCATCTTGCCTTGAGCGTCGTAGGTCTCGTCCGCCTTGGGCAGTGCTTCGCCGGCGGGAATGACGCGGCTGATTTTGTTGTCGTTGATGAGAATGGCGGCGCCCTGGAGATCCAGACCCGGGGTGATCAGATGGGCATTGGTGATAAGCAGAGACATAATATCTGAGAAGGTTGAGAGGTGAGAGGTGAGAGGTG
>JAFYIW010000149.1 GCA_017538465.1 Victivallales bacterium | reverse complement strand
GGCAGACCGGTGGCGAAGGGAGGCCCGTCAAAGAAAACGTAGGAAGGGCAGTCCTTGCGGGCGGCAACGGATTTCTCAAAGACCTTCTCGTCATCCCAGAATTTCAGGATATCGAGTTCTTGTTCGGCGAGCGATGCGCCAGAGGCAGTGGAGTCAAACATTTTAGTAATTATTTTATTGGTTTGTAATGAAAGTATTAGATATTATTGTTGTGCGCCTTCCGCGCGGTCCCATTGTTCGATTTTGGCGAAGGGGATTCGGCCTCGCATTTCGTGCCCTTCCTGGTTGACCAGTCTCACGGCGACCAGGTTCGGGAGCACTTCGAGGATTTCAAGAACGCGGACATGGACATTATTGTAGGTGACCTCCCAGGGGCCGTCAGGAGTGCCGTCGGGCCTGCGCTGGATGGAGTTGAAATAGTTCTGATTCCAGGCCACGCCTTCGGAGGAGACTGCAGGCGCCTCAAAGCCCTTTTCTTTTTGTCCCTGCATCTGGAGGCGTTCCCGTTCCTCTTTTTCCGCCTTCTTGGCGGCGGCTTCTTGAGCCAGGCGTTCCAGCATTTCCTTTTCGCCTTTAATGTCGAGGTTCAACAACAACCGGTAAGGTCCCACGAAAAAAGTGAAGAATCCGAAGGCGAAGAATTTCACGCGGGGATGTCGTCGAGACTGGGCGATGCTGGCGGCCCAGGCGCCGGAGAGCATCATCAGCGTCAAGACGCCCACCAGGATGGTGGAGCCCAGGAAACTGGTGTTCAGAATCTGGAAATCCTCCGTGAGGACATCGTGGACATGCTTTGACAGCCAATTCCAGCCCTTTACCGAATGGTCGCGCACATATTCCCATGCTGCAATCAGCCATGTGTCGCCCGAAGGACCCTTCAATGACAGTTTCCCGTCCGCGACTTTCTGGGTGTTTTCCAGAAGCTCCTGTTCTTTTGCCGCGTCATCTTTTGGTTCCGCGGGAAGAGGAATGGAGAACAGCAGAAGCAGCGCCAAGAGGAATCGCGTGGCACGACGACGAAGAAGCGTTTTCATTTTCCGGTCAGTTATGAGGAGGTAGAAGAATGGTTCCGTTTCGCCCTTCGATGAGAGAATAGACCATGTAGATGCCCACCATTACAGTGAATATGGACTGGAAGTCGGAGCCGATTTCAGCCACCATGTAGATGACCGCGGTGAGGGCGGCGGGGATGGTGGCATTGAGGGCAAAGAGCAGCAGTGCGAAAAAAGACCGGAGACACCCGATGCGGAAGAGGAAGGCCATGGTGATTGTAAAAATCAGCGCACTGGTTGCGATAGCGATGATGATTTCCTGCGCCTGTTGTGTCGCGAAGGCGCCAAACAGCAAAAGAAAAACAATCTTGCAGATTTTCGACTGGTTCTTCTGATTCAGGACAAAGGGTTTACCCGATGCGCTGCTGGATGCTTCTGGTTTTCGGTGCTCCGGAAGCTGCGAGAAGAGCTGGAGCATGGAGGAGGGAGGGATGGCTGTCTCCAGAATGGGGGAATTGCCTTGCGCCGCTGATTCGCTGGAGTCAGACTGGTTCCAGAAGCGAATGCCGTCATGGGCGATCACCATTCCGGCTTGTTTGCCGCCTTGGATGGCCAGCGCTTGGAAGTCCTCCCGCGACTCGACGATGTCCACGCGCAGATGGGGAAGATGGACAGTGGCTGGGAGAGTCCCTTCCGGGGGCGTCTCCCAATCCAGTTTCCCTTCATGGATGGTGATGGGGCCAACGGTATGAAGCAGAAAGTCTGTGGCCTGGCGGATATCCGCGGCATATTCAGGAGCCCTGGACATGGCGATGCCGCAGCCACCGCTGACACAAAGCAACATCAGACAGCAGATTGTCCATAGCCAATAGCGGTTGACGACTGCAAAGAGCGCCATCGCCAGTTTGGGGTGCATGAAAACATTATACAGCAGAGTCCGATAGGTGATCTGGTCTCCGGTGAAGGAGAAAACCTGTCCCGGGAAGGGCGGGGACTCTTCGTTTGGACGGTGTGGGGCTGACATGGCCTAACTGGATTTGGCGGCGCACAGACCAGCCTCGCGCCGGGCAAGTTTGCGCATGACGGGAGCGGCGGCCTTCTGTTCGTCTGCGGCAAGGCGGTCATAGAACAGTTTGCCGTCCAGATGGTCAATCTCATGCTGGAGGCACCGCGAGAGCAAGCCGCCGCACTCTGCGGTGAAGATTTGCCCGTCCAGCAGCTGCGCGCGCAAGGTCACGACCGCCCAGCGGGTGACTTCGCCGGTGACGCCAGGAAGACTCAGGCATCCTTCCTGTTCGCAGACAGTCTCTTCGCCATGGGCGACGATTTCCGGATTGATGAGGATTACCGGCATCCTGGGGGCCAGAATCAATTCTCCTGGAAGGGCGTCGGAGGAGACGCGTCCTTTGTCATCCGTGGTCTTGACCACAATCATGCGGCGGTTTATGCCGATTTGCGGCGCGGCCAGACCGACGCCGGGGACTTCGCTCTCCACCAGGGAACGAACCAGATTTTCCGCCAGCGCGCGCACATCATCATCAATGGCGGCAATTGGCTCGGAGACTTTGCGCAGGGCGGGATGCCCATTGACCACAATCCGCATGGGGCGGTTGCGCTTGAGTTGTTTCAGGAAATCAAACATCGTAGGAATGGGAAGTGCTATGGCTTAATATATTATCCTTTTAGAAAATGTTCGACCACAGCCATGCATCTTAGAAAAGAGCGATTATAGCCATGCATCAACGCTTTTCCCGTATTCGGCGTCGGGGAGTATTTTGACCACATAGGCGTGTGGTCCGGCGACATCCTCCCGAAAAGCGTTCTCACCCGTGTCAGGATTGCTGGACGCATAGCCGCGAACAAGGCCGTAGAAGCCATTTTCCGGAGTTGTCACCCCTGCGCCCAGCAGAATCAGCAGCGGGTCCCAGGAGAGATGGGCACGTGGCTTGCCCAATTCACGTAGTTCCGGCGCTTTTCCGCCCAGTCGGTAGCCGGGGGTGCTGTCATAGTCATCCATGGCCAGTCGCAAGAGGTCGCCCGCAGGGAGCAGGTCACCGGCAAGCACGGGATATCCGACCTCGAAGCCCAGAAAGGAGATGGAGGTCGGCCAGTTGGCCAGCACGAAAGAACCGGCTTGGGTGACCAGCGGATTCACCGGAACTCCGCCCGACAGATTGTATTCCTGTCCCGTTGGCCAATGGCCGGCCATCAGCCACAACTGGCTGACTTTCTGCATGACGAGTTCTCGCCCGGTCAAGGGGGATATTTCGTCGGGCCTGCTTTCAAGCAATGCCTGGTAGTTTTCAGTGAAGCCAATGGAGAACAGCTCCACTGGTTCGGAGGAATTGGCCAAAAGACGCCGATAGAGTTTGGCGGGAATCTCCGCCGAAGCATTGTCGGCATATTTAGAGGGCATGCTTGCCAAACGCCTCTGATAGGAGGGGCCGTTGATGCCAGAATGGTCACCTTCCCACCGTTGGACGATGCCGACGGGCACATCCACGCCGTGAGCCAGAAGGAATGCGTCCACCGAGCGGACGCTTTCATCGAAACGCGCGTTGAGACAGACCCCAAGGATTCGAAGAAGACCTTTCCGTTGCAGATTGATGAGAACGCGAACGGCCATCACGTCGTCCACGTCGGTGTACCAGTCGGTGTCGAGAATTACGGGGCGAGGATTCATAAGATTATCTAAAAGGAGAAGACGAGTGAACTTACTATAAAACTAAATTGGAGGTTTGAATTATAGTAGGCATGATTTACGATGGTCTCAAAGAGGCGGGCGTGAGGCAGCTTCCCTATTTGGCCACTCAAGAGTCTTTCACCTCTCACCTCTCGCCTCTCACCAGAAGGACGCGCTGGAGCGCGGCCCTGTTATGTAAAAGTCAAGCGGGCTGGCAGTCTTTTTTTACGGTTTTTGTGCTTTTTTTGGAAAAAAGGTAAAAAGCGGGCGTCTCCGTCTTTCCGCCACCTTGCGGCGGCAAGACGGCTGCCTGGTGAT
>JAFYIW010000148.1 GCA_017538465.1 Victivallales bacterium | reverse complement strand
CCTCTCACCTCTCACCTCTCTGCTGGCGGGGCGCCAGCAGTACTTTAGACTTTAACCTTTAAACTTTCACCTTCCCCAAACGATGGGCAAGCCAATCACCAACGACCTGACCTGGTCGGTCTCCCGCGCCAGGCTTTTCCGCTCCTGCCAGAAGGCCTACTACTACGCCTACTATGGCGCATGGGGCGGCTGGAGCGTCGAGGCGCCGGAGCGCGCACGGCTGCTCTACTGCCTGAAGCAAGTCCAGAGTTTCCCCCTGTGGGGCGGCGGAATCGTCCACGAGGTCATCCGCGATGCTCTGACGCAGTTCGCGATGCGGCGGCGGCCGATTGATGTGAACGACTTGCAGAACGCCGCGCGGGCACTGCTGCGCAGGGGCTGGGTGGAGTCCCGCGACCGTCTCTGGGAACAGAACCCGAAGCGCGCGGTCAATCTTTTCGAGCATTACTATGGCGAAGGGCGCGAGATACCCCGCGAGCAGACCGACGCCCTCAAGGAGAACATCTACGCCGCGCTGGAAAACTTCGCCCACTGCGATACCCTCGCCGAACTCCTGACGCTGCCGCCGCAGAACTGGGTGGAGCTCGATCAATTGGAGAGCTTCATCGTCGGGGAACTGCCTGCGGACGACCGGGCGCCCGCCGCTCCGCTCAAGGTCTGGTGCGCCATCGACCTGGCCTACTTCGACGCGCAGGGCGTCCTCCACATCATCGACTGGAAGACCGGCTCCGAACACAAGGAGGAACTGCGACTCCAGCTCGCCTGCTACGCCATCTACGCCATGAAAAAGTACCAGCTCCCCCTCGAAAAAATCATCCTCGGGGGAGTCATCCTCAATGACGGCGGACGGCTCAGCCCATACGCCATCTCGCGGGAAAGCCTTGTCAACGCCACCGACCAAATGCTCAAGAGCGCCTGCGCCATGCGCGGAAAACTTCAGGATATCGAGGCCAACACCGCCAACGAGGAGGACTTCGACTGCACCCAGAATCCCGCGTTCTGCAATTCCTGCCCGTATCGACAGGTGTGCCCCAGTGTGAATGGACAAAATTTGGACGAATTTTAGCCATGTGGTTAAAATCTGTTCACTTGAGGTGGATGGCATGGGCAAGATGCTTTTCTCGTATGATTTCCCGTGCAAATTCTCGCCCGTGTTTTACATTTAGTCTTTTACCAAGTTTCTTGTTCAACCACGGCTCTCGCCCGCGAGCGGGCGGGGAATGAAGAGGCAATACCATGCAATACGACCAGAACCATGCTCTTTTGAGCACCGAGATTCCCGAGTTGACCGCCGTCCGTCGCGGCAAGGTGCGCGATGTCTACGACCTGGGCGATTCAATTTTGTTTGTGGCGACGGACCGCATCAGCGCGTTCGACTGCGTGATGCCGAACGGGATCCCCGGCAAGGGCCGGGTGCTCGCGCAGGTGACCTTGAACTGGTTCAAGGTGCTCACGGGCATCAAGAACCACCTGATTACCGCCGATGTGTCGAAGTACCCCGCCGTGCTCCAGAAATACGCCGCCGATCTGGAAGGCCGTTCGATGCTGGTGCGCAAACTGAACATGCTCCCCGTGGAGTGCATTGTTCGCGGCTACCTCACCGGCTCCGGCTGGTCAAGCTACCAGAAGACCGGCAAGGTCTGCGGCATCCCCCTGCGCGAGGGCTACCAGAACGCCTCCAAGCTGGACGAGCCGATTTTCACTCCCACCACCAAGGCCGAGACCGGCCATGACGAGGCGATCTCCTTCGAGGAGCTCTCCGCACAAATCGGCTCCAAGCTCGCCGACGCACTGCGCAATGCCTCCATCGCGCTCTACAACCAGGCCGCCGAATACGCGCTCAAGCGCGGCATCATCATCGCCGACACCAAATTCGAGTTCGGAACCGACGAAAATGGCGACCTCATCCTCGCGGACGAGGTGCTCACCCCCGATTCCTCCCGCTTCTGGCCCGTGGACTCCTACCAGGTCGGCAAGAACCCGCCGTCCCTCGACAAGCAGTTCGTGCGCGACTGGCTGGACAGCGTGCACTTCAACCACCAGCCGCCCGCCCCGGAACTCCCGCCGGAGGTCGTCCAGAAGACCCGCGAGAAATACGAGGAGGCCCTGGAAAGCCTGAAGGTTAGAGGTTAGCGGTTAGAGGTTGGAGGTTTCCCTGGTTCTCGCTCGCGTTGCGAGCGAGCAAATCCCACACGGCCATGTACGACACCTACGAAAGTCCGTTTTCCAAGCGGTATGCCAGCCGCGAGATGCAGGAGCTCTTCAGCGAACAGCACAAGTTCCGCACTTGGCGGAGACTGTGGATTGCGCTGGCGGAGGCCGAACAGGAGCTCGGCCTGGAGATCACCGACGCGCAGATCGCGGAGCTCAAGGCGCACGCCGAGGACATCAACTACGCGGACGCCGAGGCGCGCGAGAAGGTCGTGCGCCACGACGTGATGAGCCACGTCTATGCCTACGGTCTGCAGTGCCCGACCGCGAAGGGCATCATCCACCTGGGGGCGACCTCCTGCTATGTCGGCGACAACACGGACCTCATCATCATGCGCGAGGCGCTGACGCTTCTGCGCGGAAAGCTCCTCACCGTGGCGACGCATCTGGCGGACTTCGCGGAGAAATACGCCGCGCTGCCCACGCTGGCCTTCACGCACTTCCAGCCCGCGCAGCCGACCACCGTCGGCAAACGCGCGACGCTGTGGCTCCAGGATGTGCTGGCCGACATCGAAGACCTGGACTACGTGGTTTCCACCCTCCGGCTGCTGGGCTCCAAGGGCACCACCGGCACCCAGGCCAGTTTCCTCGAACTCTTCAATGGCGACCACGCCAAATGCGAGAAGATTGACGCCCTCATCGCCGAGAAGACGGGTTTTCCGGGCTGCTATGCGGTCTCCGGCCAGACCTACTCCCGCAAGGTGGATTCCCGCATCGCCAATGTCCTTTCCGGCATCGCGCAGAGCGCCGCGAAGTTCTCCAACGACATTCGGTTGCTTCAGCACCTCAAGGAGGTCGAGGAGCCCTTCGAGAAGTCCCAGATCGGCTCGTCCGCAATGGCCTACAAGCGCAACCCGATGCGCAGCGAGCGCATTGCCTCGATCGCCCGCTATGTCATCTGCGACGCCCTGAATCCCGCCATTACCGCCGCCACCCAGTGGTTCGAGCGCACGCTGGACGACTCCGCCAACAAGCGCATCGCCATGGCCGAGGCCTTCCTCGCCGTGGACGGCATCCTCGACATCTTCGCCAATGTCTCGAACGGCCTGGTGGTCTATCCCAAGGTCATCGCCAAACGCCTGGCCTCCGAACTGCCCTTCATGGCCTCCGAGAACATCATGATGGATGCGGTGAAGGCCGGCGGGGACCGTCAGGAGCTCCACGAGGCCATCCGTACTCACGCGCAGGCCGCCGCCGCACACGTGAAATTGGAGGGCGGGGACAACGACCTGCTTGAACGGCTCGCCACCGACCCGCACTTCGCCGCCGTGAAGCTCGATCTCGCCGAAACGCTGCGCCCCGAAAAATACGTCGGGCGTGCGCCAGAGCAGGTGAAGAGCTACCTGGATAACACCGTGCGACCCTTCCTGAAGGCAAATGCAGGTAAGGCCGCTAATACTTCAGAATTAAAGGTTTAGATAAACTCGAAGCTTTCGCCCCGAGCACAGAACCCCCTTTGGCCTCGGGGCTGTCGCCCCGAGCACAGAACCCCTTTGGACTCGGGGCTGTCGCCCCGAGCACAGAACCCCCTTTGGACTCGGGGCTCTCGCCCCGAGCACAGAACCCCCTTTGGCCTCGGGGCTGTCGCCCCGAGCACAGGACACCCTTCTATGGAAACCATTGTCGTCTTGGATTTTGGCTCGCAATACAGCCAGCTGATTGCGCGGCGCATCCGCGAAAGCCACGTCTATAGCCGCGTCGTGCCGTGCAACTCCACGGCGGCGGAAATCGCCGCGATGGCCCCGAAGGGCGTCATCCTCTCGGGCGGACCCGCCAGCGTCTATGAGGAAGGCGCTCCGCAGTTGGACAAGGCGATTCTGGATTTGGGCGTGCCCGTGCTGGGCATCTGCTACGGGATGCAGCTCCTGGTCAAGAACCTCGGCGGCACCGTGGCCCCCGCGCCGTCCCGCGAATTCGGCCGTGCGACCCTCACCATCCGCAAACCTGGCGAACTCTTCGCGGGACTGGCCTCCGTGCAGACGGTCTGGATGTCCCACGGCGACAAGGTCACCATGGAGACGGAGGACATCGAGACGCTCGCCACCACCCCGAACTGCGAATACGCCGCCTGCCAATTGCGCGGACGACCCCTCTACGGCATCCAGTTTCACCCGGAGGTCGTCCATACCCCGAATGGCACGCAGCTCATCCGCAATTTCTGTCTGCGCATCTGCGGTTGCCAGGGCGACTGGACGATGGAGTCCTTCATCGAGAGCTCGACCCGCCGCATCCGCGAGACGGTCGGGAACGAACGCGTGATTCTGGGACTTTCCGGTGGCGTGGACTCCTCCGTGGCCGCCGCGCTCATCCACCGCGCCATCGGGCGCCAACTCACCTGCATCTTCGTGAACAACGGCCTGCTGCGCAAGAACGAGGCCGAGGGCGTCCAGCAGCTCTTCGGACGCAATTTCGACATGGACCTGCGCTACATCGACGCCTCCGACCGCTTCCTGGCGAAACTCGCCGGCGTGGAGGAACCCGAGGCCAAACGCCACATCATCGGCAAGGAGTTCATCGAGGTCTTCGCCGACGCCGCGCGTTCCGTGGACGGGGCGACCTTCCTGGCGCAGGGCACCACCTATCCCGATGTCATCGAGTCCATGCCCATCAACGGCAATCCCGCCGCGATGATCAAGAGCCACCACAATGTCGGTGGCCTCCCTAAAGACCTGAAATTCAAGCTCCTGGAGCCGCTGAACCAGCTCTTCAAGGACGAGGTGCGCGAGGTCGGCCGTCAACTCGGTCTGCCCGACGAGGTGATTCTCCGCCAGCCCTTCCCCGGACCCGGTCTGGGCGTGCGGCACCTCGGCGCGGTCTCCCGCGAGACGCTGGACATCCTGCGCGAGGCCGACGCGGTCTTCGTCGAGGAGGTCAAGAAGGCCGGGCTCTACTACAAACTCTGGCAGGCCTTCTGCATCTTCCTGCCCGTCAAGACCGTCGGCGTCATGGGCGACCAGCGCACCTACGAGTATGTCGTCGCCCTGCGCGCCGTCGAGTCGCAGGACGGCATGACCGCCGACTGGGCGACGCTGCCCGACGCGCTCCTGCGCACCGTCGCCAACCGCATCATCAACGAGGTGCGTGGCGTGAACCGCGTGGTGCTGGACATCACCTCCAAGCCCCCCAGCACTATCGAGTGGGAGTAATTCCTCGAAGTCACTTTAGCCGCCATCAGGGGCGAAGACCCATTCCCGCTATTGCCCGCTTCTCCAAGACAGTCCTCTCCGAGCGTCTCTTTCAGACGCTCGCGGGGAGTTGTCTGAAAATGGAGAACCCATACCGACTGAAAACACGTTGAATCGCCATGATTGGAAAAAACAGCTCGCAATCCCCTGAGAAATACCTCAGCCCGCTCGACGCTTGGGCCATGGCCTTTGGAGTCATGGTCGGCTGGGGCGCCTTTGTCATGCCCGGGAACACATTCCTTCCGCTGGCGGGACCGACTGGAACAATCATCTCGATGGCAATCGGGCTTGCCTGCATGCTGTTGATCGGGGCTTGCGTCTCTTTCCTGATGAAGCGTTCTTCGCAGAGCGGCGGAATCTATTCCTATACCAAAGAAGCCTTTGGACGGGATCACGCCTTCCTCTGCGCCTGGTTTCTCTGCCTCTCCTATTTGACCATCGTGTTTTTGAACGGCACGGCACTGTTTCTGGTGATTAAAACCATTCTGGGCGAAACGGCATACACAGGATACCATTACACCATCGTAGGAAAAGTCGTCTATCTCAACGAGTTCCTCTTGTCCTTGGGCGCGCTTGTGGGAGTGGGGCTGCTCTTCCTTTGGACAAGGACCTTCCTGCGACGCCTTTCCACCATCCTCGCCGTAATTCTTCTGGCGGGCGCCGTCGTCACGACCATCTTCTGCCTTTCCAAGGGCCTTGCACACAACCTCCTCTGCCATTCCTTTGGATATGAAGAAGGCATAAGCAAGGGCTGGGCCATATTCAGCCTGGTCATTCTGGCTCCGTGGGCCTTTGTCGGCTTCGAGGTGATCGCCTTGGACACGGTACACTTCAAATTCTCGCTGAGAAAAACGACGGGGGTGATTGTCTCTTCCATCATCGTCGCGGCCTTGGTGTATACATCCCTGGCGCTCGTCAGCGTCTCCGCCATTCCAGACGGTTATTCCGACTGGACGGCCTACTTCAAAGACCTCAACAACTTAAATGGAACCATCTCGCTGCCGACCTTCCATGCGGCCAGAACCATAATGGGGTCATTTGGACTCGTGCTGATCGTCATCACTGCTGTTGCCGCAATTCTGACTGGCATCATCGGAGCATACCGCGCCATCCTGCACCTGCTTTCGACGATGGCCGAAGAACATATTCTCGCGAAGGTGTTCTCCAAGAGGGCCTACAGCATTTTCTTCATCATGGCGTTGTCCGTTCTCATCTCGCTTTTGGGCAGAAACACGCTCAGCTGGTTCGTTGACCTCACCTCCTTCGGCGCCATTGTCGCCTATGGATACCTCTCCGCCGCAGCATACAAGATCGCCAGACTGGAGTCCAACCGCAGAATCATGTTGGTTGGCATCGTCGGAACGCTCATATCCATCTTGTTCGGCATCGTCCAGATTGTCCCGCGGCTGGTCGTGCTGGAGACCATGTCCGCGGAGGCGTTTCTGTTTCTTTGCCTGTGGTGTCTGGTTGGGTTTGGATTCTATTGGCATACCGTCAAGCAGAATCCGCTGTCGGAATACAGTGGCCTGTCCATCTCGGGGGTGGTGCTCTTCGCGCTTCTGATTTACACCTCTTTGATGTGGTTCGGGAAACTTCTTGCGAGCAAAGAGAGCATCGGGGAGGTCCATGTCTTCCTGAAGGACGGCGGGATTGTTTTGATGCTGATCATCTTTTTCGGTTTTTTCATCATGGTCTTCATTCAAAAGCTCGTCCGTCAAATGCACGAGAAATTGGAGCGGGAGAAGATACGTGCCGTGGAGGGCAACATAGCCAGGAGCCAGTTCCTCTTCAACATGTCCCACGACATCCGTACTCCGATGAACGCCATCATGGGCTATACGACGCTTGCGTTGCGGGAACCCGCCTCCATGCATAAGGACTATCTGAAGAAGATCGAGAAGTCCAGCAAGCAACTCCTGACGCTCCTCAACGACATCCTGGAGATGAGCCGGATCGAAAACGGCAAGATCCAACTGGAGTACAAGCCGATGGATCTGTGCCTTCTCTTCGAGGAGATGGGCGAGCTGTTCACCGCGCAGATGACGCAGAAGCGTATCCATTTCACCTTGAACACCTCGCAACTTCGAAACCACTATGTGTGGTGCGACAAGACGAACTTGAGCCGCGTTCTCCTGAACATCATTTCCAACGCCTACAAGTTTACGCCAGACGGCGGTTCCATCGCGGTCTCCGCCTATGAAAACGAAAGCGGGGAAAGCGGATATGGCTCTTATGAATTCCGGTTCAAGGACAGCGGCATCGGCATGTCCAAGGAGTTTGCCGCGAAAATGTTCGATGCCTTTGAACGGGAACGCTCCTCCACTGCCAGCGGCGTGGAGGGCACGGGGCTGGGGCTTGCCATCACGAAGAGCATCGTCAATCTGATGGGCGGCACCATCGAGGTGTTCACGGAACAGGGCAGCGGAACGGAATTTGTCATTCATATCAAGTTGCGGCTGGCCGACGAGAAGGACCTGAAGAAGGATTCCACCGGTGGTGGCGACCCCTTGGCAAAGGTGGTTGATGTCACCGGCAAGCGTCTTCTGCTGGTGGAGGACAATGCCATCAATCTTGAAATCGCCCAGATGCTTCTGGAGCAGATGGGCTTCCAAGTGGAGACCGCCGAAAACGGCAAAGTCGCCGTGGAAAAGGTCAGCGCCTCCCAGCCCGGCCACTATGACGCCATCCTCATGGATATCCAGATGCCGGTCATGGACGGATATGCCGCCGCCAGGGAAATTCGGGCGCTGAAGGATCCGAAACTGGCCGGGATTCCCATCCTGGCCATGACCGCGAACGCCTTCCCCGAGGACATCCAGGCCGCGAAAGAGGCGGGCATGCAGTCGCATATTGCCAAGCCCATCGACGTCGCCGTCCTGAAAAAGGAGCTTGAATCGGTCTTGAAGTCATAGGCGGTCTTTTCTGACGCGGTTGCGTCCAGAGCAGTTTCTTCTCCGCATGAGCACCGAAACATCATACGAGCCGACCACATTCCTGGAAACGGGTGACGATGCTGGAGCCGGCATGAATCGGACCATCGTCGTTGCCATGCCCGATGGCATGCCGACGGGCAGCGGCGTGAGGTCAGCGGGCAAGGCCGTCAGCCGTGCCGCCACGGGGAAGCGGGAGATTGAAGACCTCGTCGGGGGAGTGAACATCAACCCGTACATCAGCTCGGAGCTGGATGTCTCCTCGGAGCTGGAATTCCCCCTGGAGAGAATCGACAAGAAGTATGCGGTCCTGACGGCATTCGCCCAAGGGGGGACCGCGACGGTCTCCATCGCCCGCGACATGAACCTGCGGCGTCTTGTCGCCATCAAGTCCCTGAAGATGGACTCGAAGGAGATTGCGCAACTGTGGAGCTCCTTCGTGGCGGAGGCAAAGGTGACCGCGCAGCTGGACCACCCCGGCATCATCCCGATCTACGATTTGTTCCGCGATGATGAAAACGGCATCCACCTGGTCATGAAACTGGTCAACGGGCGGACCCTGCGCGAGTATCTGCGAAACATCATCATGAATTACCGCGTTCGGGGCATCGACGCATTCGACGAGGACTTGTTGCTCCGAAAACGTCTGGAAATCTTCCTGCGGGTCTGCGACACCATCTCCTACGCCCACCACTGCCATGTGATTCACCGCGACCTTAAGCCGGAAAACATCATGATCGGAAAATACATGGAGGTCTTTGTGATGGACTGGGGACTCGGAAGGATCCTTGCCGAAGATGGAACCCCTGAACTGGTCAAGGGCCTCTCGGGGACTCCGCGCTATTTCGCCCCCGAGGTGCTGCGCCATGAACCGCTGGACTTCCGGTCGGACATCTTTACCCTCGGCTTGATTCTCCAGGAAGTCGTTACCCTTCAGCCCGCCGTTGACGGAAAGGACGACAAGGAGTGCATGGAGAATATCCGAAATGGGGTGATTTCCCCCGTCGAGCACCTCTACCATCGGAAAATCGACAAGTCTCTGCTGGCCATTATCCAAAAGGCTATCGCATACGATCTCCAGGAGCGCTATCAGACTGTGGATGACCTTTCTGAGGACCTGCGCAGGTATATGGCCGGCCTTGCCGTGTCCGCGAAGCCGGAGAGCCTCTGGAGCAGAATCATGCGGAGCATCTTCGGCTAGTTGTCCCATTTCAGGACGGCGGGCGCAGTGTCGTCGGTGGAAAAAGAGACTGCAATACAAAAAGGAGTTTTGCGATGACCATCAAGGAATTAAGTGACTTTGGCGCCAATGTGCAGGAAGGGCTGCAAAGGTGTGTGAACAACGAGGGATTTTATCTTCGCCTGGTGAAGAAGGTGTCGGGAGACGCCAATTTCCAGAAGCTTTTCGATGCGATGGACGCCGGCGATTTGGATTCCGCCTTCGAGGCGGCTCACGCCCTCAAGGGCGCCTTGGGGAATTTGTCCCTGACGCCGCTTTTCAATCCGGTTTCCGAACTCACGGAAATTCTCCGTCCGCGCACGCCGACAGACTGCACCGCATTGGTGCAGGCGATCCGCGAAGGACAGGCCGAATTGGAACGGATCTGCTCAAAATGAAGGGGCTCGTGCTGCCGTCCAGGAAAAATCGCGGCCTGACATTATGTTATGCCGGACAAGCCGTTCCCTTTTCCCTTTCAACTCCTCTTTCCTTTAACCTTGAAGGGCGTGCAGGCTCGCCGTGCCGAAGCCGACAGGCGAAGGCAGGAGCACGTCCCTCCCGTTTTCTCTCACCTTTCACCTTAAAGAGCCCCGCCTCTTCAACTTTAACCTTTAACCTTTCAACCTTAAATTTTTATGGCAGATCGTCGTCCTGAAAACATGGAGCGCATCACCACCCCCGCGCTCGCCGAAGCCTTCATCAACGAACAACTCGCCGAACTGCGCAGCACCATCGGCGACAAGAAAGTCCTGCTGGCGCTCTCCGGCGGCGTGGACTCCTCGGTCGTCGCCGCGCTGCTCATCAAGGCGATTGGCAACCAGTTGGTCTGCGTGCACGTGAACCATGGTCTTCTGCGCAAGGGCGAGCCGGAGCAGGTCATCGAAGTCTTCCGCAACCAGATGAAGGCCAACCTCATCTATGTCGATGCGGTGGACCGCTTCCTGGACAAGCTGGCCGGCGTCGCCGACCCCGAAAAGAAGCGCAAGATCATCGGCAAGGAGTTCATCGACGTCTTCGCCGAGGAGGCCAAGAAACTGGACGGCATCGAGTTCCTGGCGCAGGGCACCATCTATCCCGACATCCTGGAGAGCGGCCCCGTGAAGAGCCACCACAATGTCGGCGGGCTGCCCGACGACCTGAATTTCAAACTCGTCGAGCCCATCAAGCTGCTCTTCAAGGACGAGGTACGCGTGGTCGGCAAGGCCCTCGGTCTGCCGGACAACATGGTCTATCGCCAGCCCTTCCCGGGTCCCGGCCTGGGCGTGCGCTGTGTGGGCGCCATCACTCGCGACCGCCTGGAGGCTGTCCGCGAGTCCGACGCGATTCTGCGCGAGGAGTTCGCGAACGCGGGCCTGGCGGGCAAGGTCTGGCAGTACTTCACCATCGTGCCGGACTTCAAGTCCACCGGCGTGAAGGAGGGCTTGCGCAGCTACGACTGGCCCGTCGTCATCCGTGCGGTCAACACCCGTGACGCCATGAGCGCGACCGTCGAGCCGATTCCCTACGACCTCCTGGGCAAAATCACCGCCCGCATCACCGCCGAGGTCCCCGGCGTGAACCGCGTCCTCTACGACGTGACCCCCAAACCCACCGGCACCATCGAGTGGGAATAGCTACTTCGGTGTCGAAAGGCAAAAGGGAAAGTTAATTTAAGGCCTGAGGTCCTGAAGGCCTGTTGCCTAAGGACCTACAGGCCTTGCGTCTTGGTTTTCAATAAATATTGGCCAGGTGTCAACCGGCTTGGCACAGACTGCGGCAATGCGGGCTTGGCCGCAGTCAGTCGCCTGGCACACTCGCGTCGGCGTTTTGTGGGAGAACGGCGAGGAGCAGCCCTGCGGGGCTGCGTCCGGCTAGGCAGGGAGGGCCGAGGTCATCATGCCGCAAGGTTATTTCGTGGCGGGTGACTTTTCCTGTTTAAGCAGCGCACGACCTGCAAAGGCGGCCAGGAGGACGGCCATCACCAGGAGGAATGCTCCGACGCTGAAGAGCATCCAGTTTGCCTTGCGGTAGTTGGTGATCAGCAGATTGATCAGCGCCCAGACCGAGACCACGAGCATGAAGAGCATCGGGAAGAAGGCGAAGAGCCAGCGCAGTCGGTTGCGCAGGAGATAGAGAGTGATGCCCAGGAGCGTCATGGCGGCCATGAGCTGGTTGGCGGAGCCGAAGACCGGCCAGATGGCCGCGCCGTCACCGCTCTTGGCAAGAATAAACGCCAGCACCACGATGGCGATGGTGGCGACCCAGCGGTTGGAGAGGAAGCGGATGGCGCGGGTCTTGGCACCGGGTGCGGGTTCGGGCGGGCGGCGGGTGTCGTCTGCACGTGGCATGATGAGTTCCTGCCAGAGGAATCGTGCCAGTCGGGTGGCGGTGTCCAGGCTGGTGAGCATGAAGGCGGAGATGGCCAGCGAGATGAAGGTCGCGCCGACCTCGTAGGGGATGCCCAGCGCGGTCACGAAATGCCCCACGCCCTGGGCGAACTGGATGGCGGGCGGCACGCTGGCGGCTTGCGCGGAGAACTGCTGGGGCGACAAATAGCCAACGGCGCAGATGGCGATGACGGCCAGCACGCCCTCCAGGAGCATCCCGCCATAGCCGACGGCGCGGATGCTCTTCTCGTTGTCAATCTGCTTGGAGGAGGTTCCGGAGGCGACCAGCGCGTGGAAGCCGCTGCAGGCGCCGCAGGCGATGGTCACGAAGAGCAACGGGAGCACGTCGGGAATCATGCTGGTGCCTTCGGTGAGATGCACGGCGGGCAGCTGGAGGGGCAGGCGGGAGAAGACCACTCCGCCGATGCCCAGAATCATCATCGCGTAGAGCAGGTAGCTGTTGAGGTAATCGCGCGGCTGGAGCAGGAACCACACGGGAATCGTGGAAGCGATGAAGGCGTAGTAGAGCAGCACGAGAATCCAGATGAGGCGGGCGGTGTCCTTTTCCACGCCGAGCAGCTTCACCAGGTCCAGCGGAATCAGCGTGCCTAGCCAGATGAGGATGAACATCAGCGGCACGAAAATCAGCGTGGCCTCCACCAGGCTCAGGAGCTTCTGGTTGATGATCACCCCGAAGACCGGCGCCAGCAGGATGAAGAGCACCGAGGCGGTAGCCACGGCGGGGTTCGCGATGAAGCCGTCCGCCACCTGCGTGGTGAAGACCGTCACCACCAGCAGCAGCGTGGCCAGGCAGAAGAAGATGAAGATCTGGCGTCCGGCGTAACCCAGCTCCTTCTCAATGACATACGCGATGCTGCGGCCCTGGTTGCGCACGGAGAGGAACATCGCCGCGAAGTCGTGCATCGCGCCCACGAACACGCATCCCAGCAGAATCCACAGCAACGCGGGCATCCAGCCGAACTTGGCGGCCAGCACGGGGCCCACGATGGGACCGGCGCCCGCAATCGAGGCGAAGTGATGCCCGAAGAGCACCGCCGGGTGCGCGGGGACATAGTCCACGCCGTCCTGGAGGGCCTTGGAAGGGCACACGCGCGAACCGTCCATGCCGAAAGTCCTGTCCAGGAATTTCCCGTAGATGAAGAATGCCAGCAGGAAATAGACGACGCTGCCAACCAGAAGAAGTGCGGTGTTCATGGTAATTTGTAATTCGTAATGCGTAATTGCTAGCCTCGCAGTTCCCTTTTCCCGTCAAAGACAACCACCCCGGTCAGGGCAAACTGCCAGCCGGGGTGGTGTGAGGCGTGGAATGGGGGAAGAAGCGTTACTCCTCGTCCTCGGCGGCGAGCTGTTCGGCCACGGCGTCGGAGAGTTCCATGTCGGTATAGACCGCCTGGCAGTCGTCGTATTCCTCAAGGACATCGATGAACTTCTGGACGGACTTGGCGACGTTGAGTTCGGTGACTTCGGTCATGGTGTCGGGGACCATCGCGATGGAGGACTCGGTGGGCGTGATGCCTTTTTCCTCGAAGATGGCGACGATCTTGGCGAAGGCGTCCGGGGCGGCGGTGATTTCGGCAGTGCCGTCATCGACCTGGATGTCGTCCACGTCGGCGTCGTTCTCCAGGAAGAGCTCCATGAGCTTGTCCTCGTCGGCCCAGTCGCCTTCAAGCACGAAGCGGCTCTTGCGCTTGAACTTGTAGGAGACGGCGCCCGAGGAGGCCATCTTGCAGTTGTGGCGGGTGAAGAAGGAGCGGATGTCCGCCGCGCAGCGGTTCTTGTTGTCGGACATGCAATTGACGATGACCGAGATGCCGCCGGCGGCGATGCCTTCGTAGGTGAATTCCTCGATCGCGGCGCCGCCGAGCGCACCCGTGCCCTTCTTGATGGCGCGGTCGATATTGTCGTTCGGCATATTGGCGGCCTTGGCCGCGGCGACGGCGGTGCGCAGACGGGCGTTCAAAGCCGGGTCTCCGCCGCCTTCGCGGGCAGCCTGGATGATTTCCTTGGAGACGCGGGAGAAGATGGCGCCGCGCTTGGCGTCAGCCGCGCCCTTCTTGTGCTTGATGGAAGACCATTTATTGTGTCCTGACATACGAGAATGGAACTCCTGTTGTGGGGGTGCTGTGGAAAAATGACGTGCGAAAACCCGGCCGGGCGATGCTTTTCCGCCGCCAGACTTCCGGGCGTTTGATGTCGCTTTTAAATTTATATGCTTAATGCATTTTTGCCAGTCATCGCGCGAGATTTCTGCATTTCCAATGGTTGGAGCCCGCCGCAGAGGTTATATTTGCTCCGTTGCTTTTTCACCCCAACAATCCATTTGGAAAACTCCACCATGACACTGAAAATCGGCACCATCATCGGAATGCACGAGGGGAACTACCGGAATCTCTTCGAGAAACTGGTCAAGTTCGGCCTGAACACCTGTCAGGTCTGCAACTGGAACGCGAAATTCTACGACGACGATTTTGACGGCAAGGTCGCGTGCATCAAGCAGCAGATGAAGGACCTCCAGGTCGCGCCATCGGCCGTCTGGGCCGGCTACAGCGGGCTGGTCTGCTGGAATTTCACCGAGGGGCCGGTGACGATGGGGCTGGTGCCGGAGGACCACCGCCAGCACCGCGTGCTGGAGCTCAAGCGCGGGGCGGACTTCGCCGCCGCCATCGGCGTGCGGGCCATCATCACCCACTGCGGATTCCTCCCGGAGAACATGACCGACGCCAATTTCGACATCATCCGCTGCGCCATCTATGACGTGGCTGCTCACTGCAAGCACCTCGGCATCGGCTTCTGGTTCGAGACCGGACAGGAGACGCCCGTCGCGCTGCTGCGGATGATTCAGGCCGTTGAGGAAATGGGGCTGGACAACCTGGGCATCAACCTCGACCCCGCGAATCTGCTGCTCTACGGCAAGGGCAATCCCATCGACGCCCTGAATGTCTTCGGCAAGTATGTCCACAACATCCATGTGAAGGACGGCTTCGTGCCCACCGACGGCAAGCATCTTGGCCTGGAGGCGCAGGTCGGCCAGGGCATGGTCAATTACCCGCGCTTCGTGAAGCGTCTGCTGGAAATCGGCTTCCACGAGGAGTTCATCATCGAGCGCGAAATTCCCGAGGGCGAACAGCAGTCCGCCGATATCCGCGAGACCATGCAGAACTTGAAGATCTGGGCCGGGGAAGAAGGTTCGAGGTT
>JAFYIW010000147.1 GCA_017538465.1 Victivallales bacterium | reverse complement strand
GGCTTTTTCATGGCTAGCAGACGGCAACAGATGAAACCCGTCGAAAATGGGATTTAATATAGTCTTCCCGAAGTAGAAAGTTGCCCTGGCCAACTTGTCCACGCTTGTCGAACCGCCACATAATCTTCGAAATTGGACTTATATTAAGCGGTCAAACACATCTGCGCGCGTACGCGCATAGCACTGTCTCTAACCCCATCGTGGAGAAACCGAATATGTCCAGACAAACCCGCTCCCTTCGCAATGTGTTTGCCGTCGTCCTGCTGATGGCGGCAATTGTCTGCCCGGCCCTGTCTGCCCAGCAGATGCCGACTCCAACAGTGGCCGTTGGCGAAGTCATCACCACGCAGTCCGCGATTTCCCGCCGCTACACGGGACGGCTGGTCTCTCCCGCCAGCGTCGAGCTGGTGGCCCGCGTGGCCGGCGAGATGCTCGAGCAGGGCTTCGCCGAAGGAGACTTCGTGAAGAAAGGCCAAATGCTTTTCCGCCTGGACGACGTACGCTACCGCGCGGCGGTGCAGGGCGCGGAGGCCAACATCGCGCGCTGCGAGGCCAGCCTCAAGTATTCTGGAAGCAACTACAACCGCGTGAAGGGGCTCTTTGACAAGAGTGTCGCCACCCAGGATGCCCTGGAAGCCGCGGAAATGACTTACCACACGGACGTCGCCGGACTGGCCTCCGCGCAGGCCGCGCTCATCACTGCGCAGGACGACCTCAAGAACACCAAAATCACCGCGCCCATCGACGGCAAGATCGGCCTGACCAACTACACGGTCGGCAACTATCTCACCCCCTCCTCCGGCGTGCTGGCCACCATCGTGCAGCTCAACCCCATCCGCCTCAGCTTCTCCATTGCCAACCGCGACTTCCTATCCATCTTCGGCACCGAGGAGAATTTCCGGCAGGACGCGCGCGTGACCATCACGCTGGCCGACGGCACCCCCTACCCTGTCGATGGCGTCTTCGAGTTCATGAACAACGAGGCCAACAAGTCCACCGACACCATCACTCTCTTCGTGAGCTTCGCCAACGACGACTACAAACTGCGCCCCGGCGCCACCGTCACCGTGAACGTCGAACAGAAGTCCACCAAGGACGCCACCGGCATCGAGCCTTCCGCGCTGATGAGCGACGCCCAGGGCACCTACGTCTATGTGGTGGACGAGAATCTGGTCGCCCAGCGTCGAGATGTCAAAATCGGCTCCGCGACCAAGGACCTCCAGATCATCCTGGAAGGCCTCTCCGCTGGCGAGCGCGTGGTCACCCGCGGCACCCACAAGGTCATCCCAGGCGCACCCGTCAAGCTCCTCCAGTAGAGGTTAGAGGTTAGAGGTTAAGAGTTAATGTCAGGCGTCAGGCGTCAGACGTCAGACGTCAGACGTCCAAGGCAAGAAGTCAGAGGTGATTTCCACCTCGGTGTTTTTCCACGTCTTTTTGTAACCGACAAGAACGATGTTCTCCAAGATTTTCATTGACCGTCCCCGCCTGGCCTTCGTCATCAGCCTGCTGATGGTGCTGGCGGGTCTGCTCTGCCTCCGGCAGCTGCCCGTCGAGGAGTATCCGGACATCACGCCGCCGACCATCATCATCTGGACGAGCTATCCCGGCGCCTCGGCAGCCGAGGTGGAGGAGACGGTGGCCATGGTCATCGAGTCGCAAGTCAATGGCATTGAGGATAAGCTCTACTACTCATCCAACTGCTCCAACACCGGCGAGTACATGTGCCAGATCACCTTCAAGACCGGCACGGACATCAATATTGCGATGGTGAATGTCCAGAACGCCATCAAGCAGGGCGAGAACAGCCTTCCAGCCGAAGTGCGCGCTATCGGCACGAAAGTCTTCAAGCGCTCCAACGACATCCTCTGCGTCTTCGCCTTCACCACCGATGGAGTGACCTTCAGTGAGCAGCAGCTCAACAGCTATGTCTCCTCCACCGTGGTGGACACGCTGGTGCGCACGGACGGCGTGGCCAGCGTGACTCCGATGGGCGGCGCAGTCTATGCCATGCGCATCTGGATGGATCCGCTTCGAATGCAGGGGCTTGGCGTCTCCGTCGCGGAGATCCAGGCGGCGGTGAAGAGCCAGAACGTCCAGGCCGCGGCCGGCTCCATCGGCAGCGAGGAGTCCAGCCAGTATCTGGAATACAAGGTCAATGTGCTGGGACGCCTCAAGACCGCCGAGCAGTTCGAGGACATCATCATCCGCACCGACGCGGACGGCAATGTGCTTCATCTGCGGGACGTGGCGCGGGTTGAACTGGGCGCCAACACCTACGCCGCCTTCGCCGAGCTCAACGGGCACCGCTCCACCGCAGTGGCCATCTACCGCAACAACGACGCGAACGCCCTGGCCACCGTCAACCACGTGAAGGAAACCCTGGAGGAGATGAAGAAGCACATGCCAGCGGGCGTGGACTATCAGATCGTCTATGACCCCACCCGCTTCATCGTGGTCTCCATGAAGGAAATCATCCAGACGCTGGTTTTGGCACTGGTCATGGTCGTGCTCATCACCTACCTCTTCCTGCAGGACTGGCGAGCCACCATCGTGCCCGCCATCGCCATCCCCGTCGCGCTGCTGGGCACCTTCCCCTTCATGCGGGCCATCGGCGTGACCATCAACGTCCTCTCCATGTTCGGACTGGTGCTGGTCATCGGTTCGCTGGTGGACGACGCGATCGTGGTGGTCGAGAACTGCCAGGCGCTCATGCAGCGCGAGAAGCTCAGCGCACGGGACGCGGCGATCAAGTCGATGCGCCAAATCACCAGCGCGATCATCGCCACCACGCTGGTCACGGTCGCCTGCTACGCTCCGCTGGCCTTCTATCGCGGCATGGTGGGCAAAATCTACCAGCAGTTCGCCTTGACCATGTGCATCTCGCTGTGCCTCTCCACCGTCGTGGCCATGACCCTCTCCCCCGC
>JAFYIW010000146.1 GCA_017538465.1 Victivallales bacterium | reverse complement strand
GGGGCCGTAGTCCCAGAAGCCGTTGAAGCCGCCGTAGATTTCGGAGCTTTGGAAAATGACGCCGCGGCGCTTGCACAGCGACACGAGCTTGTTCATGAAATCGGCGACGTAGGTCGTCGAGGACTCGGCAGTGTTTTCGGTAGCCATGGTTCAGGAATTCAGAGTCGATCTAAGGAAATGAGAAAACGAAATAATATATCCTATAAAGCCAAGACTGCGCACGCACTATGAACTATGGGATGCCCTGGACGGCCGCGAGCATTTCCTCTGGCGTCGTCGCCGCGCGGAGCGTCTCCAGCAATGGCGTGGAGGAGATGAGCTGGCAGATTTGGGCCAGCAACCGCAGGTGGAGTTCGCTGTCCGGCCCCGCGATCACGAAGAAGAGGTCGGTGACGCCGCCATTCTCCTCGCCGAAGAAGACCGGCGTCTGCGCCTTGGCAATGCAGATGAAGGGCGCCTCGCAGAGATACTCGTCGCGGTTTTCCGGATGGACCAGCGCGACGCCCTCGGCCATGGCCGTCGAGGCGATCTCCTCGCGCTTGCGGAGGTTCTCGAGAAACTCCGCGGGGTCATAGAGCAGCCCGGAGCGCTCGGCCAAGGCGGCGAGGGCCTTCAGGACGGCGGGTTTGGTGCGGCCTTGCAGGGCGGCCTCCATGGTCTCCAGACGGCAGAAGTCCGCCAGGCGGGGGACTTCCTGCTGGGCTGGGCGGGCGAGCTGCTTCAGGGGGAGATGGTGGAGCAGCCGATTGGTGTACCAGTTGTCCAGCTCCTCCCGGTCGAACATCAGTCGGAGGCCCTGCTGCACGCAGGGCAGCTCGCCGGCCATGGCCATGGCGCGCAATTCCTTTTCGTCCATTTGCAGGAACTGCGCGGCGGCATGGAGATTGAGTAGCGTCACTGCCATGACGAAATGCCTTATTCTTGGATGACCTTGCGAAGGGTGTAGCGTACACCAAAAGCTTTGACGTTTTCCATGACGGTGTGCGCCAGCTCGTCCAGCCTGGGGTCATTTTCCAGAGGGGCTGGCGGCAATTCGCAGTATCCGTTTCGGGTCTCGCCGGGTTCTGGTCGATGCAGGCCGCCGCGCAAGGCTTTGGGGATTTGTACACGCTGGAATTTGTTCACGGGACGAAAATGCCGGTTTGCGGAATCCCATTCGATGCTGGTGGCGACAATCTGGTCTGGGTAGAAGGAAAGCACCTTGAAGCCAGGGCGGTGGCTGCGGCCCACCGAAGGGCCGTCCCATTGGGTCCAGTGTTGCGAACGGAATTCCAGGTCGAGATGAAGATGGCCCGCAAGGGCGAGCAGAAGCTGGGGCGTCTTGCTGAAGAGTTCGGAGAGTTTCGGGGCGTCCAGGAAGGATGGCGGAAGACAAGGCTCGTGCTGAAGGTAGATTGTGGGCTGGCCGGGATGTGCGGCCAGATCGGCTTGAAGCCATTTCCAGGTTTCTTCGCCAAATCGGGAACAGCCATTCGATTGACCGGTGGCATCCACGGAGTTGAAGATGAAATGGAATCCTCCGAAGTCGAAGCTGTAGTGAGTGGCGCCGAAGACCTTCTCGAAGTCCTTGGGCCAATTGTCGCCTGGGATGACCCAGCAGGGCGTCTCGCCGAGGGACTTTTTCAGCATGTCCCGAAAATCCCTCTGGCGTTGGAGCGTAGGGGTGGCGTTTTTGAACCCTTTTGGGCTGGTGCCGATGTTGTCGCCCGTGATGACCACGGCGGCCGGCCGGACGACGTCGCGGACATACGCAAGCGCGTCGTGGCTGATTTTGGTGGAATCGACATCCGTGATATGCTGGTCGGTAAGCCAGGCGATTTGGAAAAGCGGAGGTTCTTCCCGCAAGGCCCACTTTGGGGGGGCGGCCATTTCATGCACCTCGAACTGCTTGGCCAGGTCGTAGTATTTTGAAATTGCCTCATCCATGGCGCAAAGCACCATGGTTGTCATAAAGACGAAAAAAACATGGCAGATTTTACTCATAATTAACAAGTGGGACTATTATTCACGTCGGAGATCCGCTTCCAGCAACGGGTCCGCCTGGGCACCATTGGCGATGGCTTGGCGATACCACTCCAGCGCCTTTTTGCGCTGAGCGGCCGCCAGTCGTTTCAACGCTTCCTGATATACGGGGTCGCGCTGCGCCGCCACCTCCGTTTCGGAGGCCAGCGTCATCTGGAGCATCGCCAGCGTCATGGCGGTCTCGCCGTCTGCGGGGTTCATTTCCAGGGTGCGGGTGAGCTGTCGGATGGCGGCCTCCCGCCATTGCAGAACGCTCAGGGCGTTGCCGAAGAGTTTGGCGGTCTGGAAGTCCTGTGGCTTCAGGGCGACCGCGCGGGCGAGATAGGCCAGCGCCCATTGCGGCTGGTTGAGTTGAAGCATGGTGAAGCCTAAAGCCAAAAGGATGTCATGGTCATCGGGATTCAGCCGGAATGCCGAAGTGAGATACTTGGACGCCTCGGCGAAGTCATTGCGGCTGTATGCCAATACCCCGAGGCGTTTGAGGGCGGTGGGATTCTCGGGCTGGATCGCCAGCGCCTGCTCGTAATTCCATTGCGCGGATTCCTTCTTGCCGGCGCGTTCGGCATCGACGCCCTGGCGCAGATAGGCGCGCAGAATGATGGCGTCCTGACGCGAGAGCAGAGTGGCGGGCTGGGAGGCGACCGTCTCGACCGGGGGAGCCTGTGGTTCCTGTTCCCGAGGCGGGTCGCCGGCGGCTGCGGCTGCGGCGGTGGCGGCGGCCTCCTGTTCGCGCAGCGCCTCCGCGAGGGCGTTCTTTTCGTTTTCCCGTCGGATCAGCGCGATTTCCAGTTCATGCTGTTTGCGGGTGGATTCCTCCAGCTGGCCACGCAGTTCCTGAAGCTGCGCCATCCAGACTCGTTCGGCGGCCTTCACCGCTTCTTCCGTCTGGGTGCTCTGCATCAGTTCATCAATGCGCTCCTGCTGCGCCTGAATGGAAGCCTGGGCGTCGGCCAAGGCCTGGCGGCTCTGCTCGTCCTTTTCCCGCAGCGCGGCGAGGTCGGCCTGGCAGCGGTGCAGTTCGGCCTCGGCATCCTGGGCGTTGGCGCTGATGCCTTCGCTGGCTTTGGTGGCCGCGTCCAATTGGCCTTGAAGCGTCAGGATTCTGGCCTCCGCGGCCTGCCGTTTGTCCTCCGCGGCCCTGGCCCTGTCCTCCGCGGCCCTGGTCCTGTCCTCCGCGGCCCTGGCCCTGTCCTCGGTGGCCCTGGCCTTGTCCTCCGCGGCCTTGGCGAGCTGTTCGTTGCGGGTGGCGGTGGACTCCATTTTTCCCAGAAGTTCGCGCTGGGAATCCACGGTCTGCTGGAGCTCCAGGGCGCGGGCGGCGAGCTGCTGATTCTGGAGCTGCGTGGCCTCCGCGGTCTGGAGCTGCTCGTTGTAGGCCAGGCTGGCGGCTACGTTTTTCCGGCGCAAGTCGGTCAACTCCTGCAGCTGGGCGGCGGCGGTCTCCTCCGTCTGCGCGAGACGTCGCCGGAGATTCAGCACTTCCATCTGGGCGCCTTGCAGCTCGCTTTCAACGGTGCTGAGCTTGGCCCGCAGCTGTTCTGAGGCGGCCTGCTCGTCTGAAATGGCGGCCATGAGCTTCGGGTCGTTTTTCTGACGCTGGAGCGTCTGCTGCAGATCCGCGACCTGCTGCTGGAGCGTCTGGGCCTGCTGCCGGAGCGTCTGGGTCTGCTGCCGGAGCGTCTGGGCCTGCTGCTGGAAATCCAGGGCCTGCTGCTGCGAGGTCGCCAACTGGGCGCGCAGGGCGTCGATTTGCTCGGTGGCCATGGCATGCCATTGCGCTTCGCGCTGCGTCTGCTGGAGCAATGCGTCGCGGGCGGCGGCGGTCTGTTCAAGGAGCCGTCCCGTCTGCTCCAATTCGGTTCGCGTGGCGGTGAGCTGCCTTTCGAGTTCCTGTGCCTCGGCGCGGCTTTGCGCGGCGGCCTCGTTTTTGCGCAGGTCCTCCTGGGCGGCGGCGAGTTCGGCGGTGAGGCGCTGCACCTGTGCGGTGAGGACTTCGCGGTCTCCGCGCAGAATGCGGATGTTTTCCTCGTTGGCGGTCTGGGCGGCGGCTTCGGCCCGCGCAAGCCGCAGCTGTTCGCGCATTTCGCGCAGTTGGGTTTCCTGCGCCGCCAGCTGTTCACGGACGCTTTGGAGTCCGGCGTTGGCGGAGGCCAGCTGGGCGACCAGCTCCTCCCGGGAAAGGAAGGCGGTGTTTTGGCGGTTCTGTTCCTTGATGGCCGCGATTTTGTTTTGGCAATACTCGATTCGGTAATTGATGATGGAGGAATTCCATTCCGGATAGTCATGATGGATTTTTTCGAAAACCTCCAGGGCCTGCTCGTAATGGCGGAGCGCGGCCAGGTCGGAGTGGTCCTTCTCCTCTTGCTCGGCCAGCGTCATGGCCTCATAGCCGCCCAGCCAAATGCGCCGGACCGGGTCCGTAGGCGCGGCGCGCAGAGGCAAGGCGAGGCAAAGCAGGGTGAAGGCCACGATGAAGAAGCGAAGCGTATTCTGCATGGCAAGACAAATGGGAATGGATTCCTCTTTCAAGGAAGCGGCTTACTGGCGTTTCAGGAAGGCGGAAAGCGGTGAGGTGCGGGTGGCGGCACGCCGGATGCTCTGGTAGATCGCCTCGTCGGCGTCGGGCGGCTCGTCGGCATTGGCGTCCGGGGACGGGGAATTCTTCAATGCCGCCGTCTCCTCGGGCGAAGGGCGTTCGAGTTCGGCGATGGCCTGCCGCAGCGTGCGCATGAGTTGCCGCGAGCGGAATTTCGCGGCCTCTTGGAAATCCTGTCGAGTCAGGCGGCTGACATCCGCTCCGGGCAGGAATTGGGCGCCCGCCAACACCATGCCGGAAGTGCGGAAGGCCATCGCGGACGCGAAGATGAGCTGCAGCACGAGGTCATGCCCCACGAGGTCCGCTCCCTGCGCGTGGGCCACTGCCGCCTCGGCGGGCGTGGCGAGATGGAAACCGGGGCGTCCCAGGTAGGTGCACAGCATCGGGGTCTCGCCCATGGCCCCGAGGGCGTTGATGATTTCGGAATTCTGAAACTGCGAAAGCGCCTCGGAGAGGTTCGGGAACGGTCGTTCCAGGTCGCGATGCAGCCCGTCCAGCGGCGAGAAGGCGTACCCGTTGATGAAATCCGTGAGCATCGCCCAGCGCCCGGCCTTGAGGTCGGGATTCAGGCTCAGTGCGCAGTCGAAGAAGATGGCGTTTCGCGCGCCGGCGGCATGGGCGACCGCCGCCGGGAAGAGCGCGGGCAGCACTCCATGGCCGTCCGCCGTCCGCCATCCGCCGGCATGGGCCAGGACGGGGACGCCGCCGCAGTGTCCGTAGAGCAGCAGCGGCGGCTCGTTGTCGGCATTTGGCCAGTCCGGCAGCGCGGGGTGCGGAAGGAGTTCCCGTTGCTGCGGCTCCTCGTCAAAAAGCCCTGTAAGGTCGAAGCCGCCGTCGAAGCGGAGAAAATACCGCGGACTCTCCCATTCCGCGAAAGTCTCGGAGAGGGCCTCCGCCTCCCGGCGTGCCGCCGTGGTGAAATTGTGGTGGGTGAGCGTCATTTTGCCGTGGGGGTGGCGTCCTGGGCCGTCGGGACAGGGGCCGGATGACGGGCGGGGAGACTGGTGACGACGAGGGAGCAGACAATGATGACCGTCCCCGCAATGGTCCACCAGTTCATCCTTTCACTGCCCAGCCAACATGCCAGCAGACAGGCGAAAATGGGCTTGAGCAGAAAGGTCATGGAGGCCAGATAGGCGGAAATGTACTTCATGGCGCCATAGTAGAGCGTGTATCCCAGGATGGTTCCGACGCCGATGACGAAAATCAGCTCCCGCAGGCCGACGCGGCAGGAGGCCAGTTCCCCCGGCTGGTATTTCCAGAAGGCCAGCGGGATGACCAGCATTGAGCCGATGAGCGAGGAGAAGCCCATGAGCAGTCCCGCGCCATAGCGCCGGACAATGCGGCGGGTGATGCAGACGCTAAGGGCGAACATCAGCGCGGCGCCGCCCATCAGGGCCAATCCCAGGCAGATGGTCTTGCCCGGCTGCCCGTCCTCGAAGAAGAAGCAGAGAATGCCGCCGATGCCCATCGCCATCGCCAGCCACTTCTTCGCATTCCATGGCTCGCCGTTGATGAAGCGGGCGAAGATGATGGTGAACAGTGCGTTGGAGCTGAAGACCACGGCGGCCGCAAAGGCGTTGTGGAAATGGGGCAAGGCGAACTGGTATAGGGAGATGGAAATGGTGACGCAGGTCAGGCCATTGGCCAGAAAAGCCAACCAGTCGCTTGCCTTGAGCTGCCCGCCGCGATGTTGGAAAGCGGGATAGAAAAGGATGATCAAGACCAGCCCCGCAG
>JAFYIW010000021.1 GCA_017538465.1 Victivallales bacterium | reverse complement strand
GATGAGAACAACGCCTCGCACGCGGGCGTGCGCCATTCGTTTCGCAGCAAATGTCCAATCGGCAATCCGAAGCCGCGCTTCCGTCCAGCGGAGACGGCGGGTGGAAGGCAATCGACAAATGCCTCGCGCAAAATATATTTCTTCTGGGTCCCATGCAATTTGAAAGACAATGGCAGTGTGGCGGCGAATTCCACGAGTTCGCGGTCGAGGAATGGATTTCTCACCTCCAGGGAGGCGGCCATCGAGGTTCGGTCCACTTTCGGGAGGATGTCATTCTCCAGGTAAAGTTGGAAATCTGCCTCCAGGCACTGCTCAACTTGGTCTTTTGCGGTAAACGGCAAATCGAAGACGCGAGCGGAGTCCTGCATTTCCCGCAGGCGTTCCCCCGCCAGGCTATGCTTGAGTTGCAATGGGCAGCGGTCGAGGATGGAGAAGTAGGCGTTGCTTCGGTTCGCCGCCAGCATCCTGCAAAGGCGCCGCAACCGACCCACTAGCGTCCGTTCTCCTGAATCCGGAAGAAGATTTGCCAGTTTCTGAAAGAACCACCTTTGCCAGCGTTCCGGCAGAAAGGACAACTTTCTGAGTCGAATCGCAAGATAGCGGTCATATCCCGCGAACAGTTCGTCCGCGCCATCGCCGGAAAGTGCCACGGTGACCTTCTCGCGGGTGAACCGGCTCAGCAGCGCGGTGGCAAGCATCGAGGCATCTGCGAAGGGTTCGCCGAAATGCTCCAGCAACCGCCGGATTTCGCCAAAGTCGTTCGTGGGGAATGTCTTGACAAAATGCTCGACATTCTCGCGGCCATGGCTGCGGAGCCAGTCGAAAGTCTCCTGTGCGTTGCCGCGCTCGTCATACAGGCCATCCTCGAAGCCAATGGTGAAGAGCCGCAACGGTTCCGGAGCGCATAGCTTTGCCGTCACGGCGGCGACGATGGCGGAGTCCACGCCGCCGGACAAGAAGACGCCGAGCGGGACATCCGACATCAGGCGCTTGCGGACGGCCTCGGCTACCAGTTCCCGAAGGCGCTCTTTCGCTTCAGCGAAGGTCATGTTACATTTTTGCGAGAAGTCCAGATGCCAATATTTGTCCAATTCCACGCGACCCGAGTCTGGGAAAAAACGCATCAGCGTGGCGGGCGGAAGTTTGCGGACCTCGCGGTAGATGGTGTGAGGGGAGGGGATGTATTGCAGCGAGAGGAAATCCGCCATGGCGGCCGCCGAGAGTTCGGCAGGGAACTCCGGATGGCATCGCAAGGCCGCCAATTCGCTGGCGAAGACCAGCGTGCCATTCTTGAGAAAGTAATGCAGCGGCTTTTGACCGGCCCGGTCCCGACCTAACAGCAACTTGCGGCGTAGCGCATCCCACAAGGCGAAGGCGAACATGCCATCCAATTCCTGGACAAAATTGTCGCCTTTTTCCTCGTAGAGGTGAAGCAATACTTCGGTGTCGCAGAAAGTCCGAAATTGGTGACCGGCGCGAATCAGCCTCTCCCGTAGTTGAATATGATTGTAGATTTCGCCGTTGAAGACGAGGTGCAGGGTGCCGTCCTCGTTGGTCATCGGCTGTGCGCCGCCGGCCAAATCGATGATGGCGAGGCGGCGGTGAGCCAGCACCGCCGTCTCGTCATGCCATATCCCGCCGCCATCGGGTCCACGATGGAATTGCGCCTGGTTCATGGCCTCCGCGACGGGAACCGCGGAGGCCATGGAGACGGGCTGGATGATGCCGGAAATCGAGCACATCTAACTGGCGATGCAGAGAATACGGATCTGTGGCATCATTCGTTGGGGAAGATTTGGAAACCCGCGTAGGCGTCGTTGCCGTGTTCCACGAGGTCCATGCCCTTGAACTCCTCCTCCGGAGTGCACCGGAAGCCGATGGTCTTGCGGATGACGTAGAACATCAGCATGCCCAGTCCGAAGGCCCAGGCGAAGGTGCAGGCCGCGCCAAGCGCTTGCACGCCAAGTTGATGGAATCCACCACCATAGAAGAGCCCCGTGTTGGCCGGTCCCACCTCCAGCACCGCTTCGGCGTTGAAGAGTCCGCAGGAAAGCGTGCCCCAAAGGCCGTTCATCGCATGAACGCTCACCGCGCCCACCGGGTCGTCAATGCCCAGCCGGTCGATGGCGAAGACGCTGAAGACCACGAGCACTCCCGCGATGGTTCCAATGACAATGGCGGCGACGGGCGTGACGGTGTTGCAGGGCGCGGTGATGGCCACCAGTCCCGCCAAGGCGCCGTTGAGGGTCATGGAGAGGTCGGGCTTCTTCATGACCAGCCACGCCGTGATCATCGCAGCGGTCATTCCGGCGACCGCGCCGAAGTTGGTCACGAGCGCGATTCGCCCGATGTCGCCAATGCCGGCGGTGGTGGAGGCGGGGTTGAAGCCGAACCAGCCAATCCAGAGAATCAGCACGCCGAGGGTGGCGATGACCAGGTTGTGGCCGGGAATCATGTTCGGCCTGCCGTCAGGATTGTACTTGCCCAGACGCGGTCCGAGCGTGATGGCCCCCGCCAGCGCCAGCCAGCCGCCCACGCTGTGGACGACGTTGGAGCCCGCGAAGTCGCAGAAGCCCAGGTTCCCCAGCCAGCCCGCCGCGGCGTCGTTGTATAGCGCACCCCAG
>JAFYIW010000145.1 GCA_017538465.1 Victivallales bacterium | reverse complement strand
TTGTCAATATTTTTGATAAAAATTTCGAAAATTTTCCAAGTTTTGCACGAAAAATGTCATACAATGTATATTATCGTTGTTTCCGTTGTTTGGAATTTCATACTATGAGCGACAAGACGAAATCAACCAACATCAGCATCCGCATGGATGTGGAATTGAAGCGTGACGCCGAGGAGCTGTTCGGCAATCTGGGCATGAATCTGTCCACGGCGTTCAACGTCTTTCTGCGGCAGTCACTACGGGTGCAGGGGCTTCCCTTTCCCGTGAAGATGGATTTCTCCTCATCGCTGGACACCAAGCCGGCTTCAGAGGGGAAAAGCACAGACGGACACGAGGAATAGCCTTATTGGCCATTCTGGCCGACCACGAAAGGGCATTCCGTGCAGGAATGGTCAAGGGCGATGCAGAAATTCTGGAAGATATCCATCATCCCCTGTTGCTGGGAGGCATGACGAAGGAGTTCCCGGGCGCGGGCAGGCGGCGTCAGAAAGCGCCGGATGGCGTCCTTGAGCACGTGGTTTTCCTGGCCGCGTGGGAGCAGTTCCCAGGTCTCCTGGCAGAGTTTCATGGTGGGGGCGTCGTGCTCCATTTCCGCCTTGGCGACGAGGAAGGGCAGAAACGTGTTGAGGGCCAGGTCCAGCAGCCGTTCGCGGCCTAGAAGGGTGGCGGGACGCGGGAGGCGGGTCTCAAAAGTGCGCAAGGACTCCCAGCGGGGGTCGGGATTCAGGGGGCTGGTTAACCGTCGCAAGAGTTGTCGGGGAATGCCGTTGGCCTGCGACAGGCAGCTTTGCAGCCAGGCCAGAGGGCTGGCATGACACCTTTGCAACCAGAAGACGCCGCCTGCCAATCGACGTTCGATGCTGTTGAGCGGGCGGCTTCCGGACGGACTCCACTTGATGTCCGGAGCCGTCCGTCCGCTTTTCCACCAGTGTTTCCATGCTGCGAGCACAAAGGGCCTGAATTCCGGGATGATGGTCGTCCGGGTCGTGTCCGGCAGCAACCCCGCGATGCCGAAAAAGATGGCCAGCATCTGGACGGGATTCTCAATGAGGGAACGACAGGATTCCAATGGCAGCGCCTGGGCGATTTGCCGGAATGGAGTTCGGTTGGCGGAGTATCCCAGGCCCTCAAAGGCCTGTTCATAGAGGGCCTGGTCCTCGCCGATCTGGGCGGCCAGACGAAGCAGCCGCTGACCGCGCCGCATCATGCGGGAAAGCCCCGCGCTCTTGAGGATTTCGCGGAGGCTCCCGTCCTCGGAGAGCGCCCAGCGCAAGGCGCAGGCGCCCGGCGAGACTTCCCGGGCATGGGGATAGAAGGCGGCCTCGACCTCCTGAAGGAGCCGTCCCCAACTGGCCTGGAGCTGTCCCTGCAATTCGAGGGTCGGCAGAGAGGGGCCTCCATGGTCGTCCTGCCAGACGACGTGGAGGATGACGTTGGCGTAGCGTGAATCCCGGTCGTGTCCATGGGAGTGCCATTCCGAGGCCCATCGGTGCACCTCTACGTCTCCGCGCCGGAGCGTGTCGCCGATGATCACCGCGGCGTCCTGAAAATCCGGTCCGGCCAGCCGGTTCCACAGCCCGACGGAAAGGATGCGGATTTCGCGCCGGTCGGTGCATTTTGCCTGGGGGCGGAGCAGACGTTCGTTCCAGATGATCTGGAGAAAGCGTTCGGAAAAGGGGCATTGTTTCATGGAAAACCTCGTTTTGACGGGAACCTTTGGATGGGAAAGGTGTCTTATCCCGCAGAGACTTGAAATCCGTTTTGCAGGACTTCCTTCCGCCTTCGGACAGCGTGGGCCGAGGCGTTTCGCCGGTTCCCCATCGTTAATATCATCGCTCCAAATGAAAGTCTTCAGTAATTCCCATAACTTCCTAAAAATCATTCTATTGACCATGATTTTTCAGGCGGGTTTCAGCAGCCGTGGCGAGGGAACGTCGGTTCCTGAGCCGCCGCCGCCATCGGCCGCGCGTCTGACACCGGAAGTCCTGGCGGTCAAGAAGGCGTTGCCGTGGGTGGTGAACATCGGCACCAATGAACAGATCATTCAGGTCAACGACCCCTTCGCGCCGTTCTTCATGGAGTTCTTCAACCAGCGTCAGAATTTCCGCGCGACGACGCAGTATTCCCCGATTGGCTCAGGGGTGATTGTGGATCCCCACGGGCTGATCCTCACCAACGAGCATGTCGTGCGCCGGGCTCCCCAGATTGAGGTGCGGCTTTGGGACGGGACGGCCTATCCCGCGCAGATCATCGGCTTCGACACCCTCAATGACCTGTGTCTGCTGCAATTGACGGGAGACTACGATGGCCATCCGCTTGCCTACGCGGATTTTGCCCACGCCAACGACCTGATGCTTGGCGAGTCGGTCATCGCGATTGGCAATCCCTTCGGTCTGGAGCACTCCGTGTCGCGCGGCGTGATCTCCGCCTTCGACCGTTCCTTCCGCGAGGCGGATGTCGCTTTTGATGACATCATCCAGATCGACGCCGCCATCAATCCTGGAAACTCCGGCGGGCCGCTGATTAACTTGGATGGACAATTGATTGGCGTTAATCTGGCCATCCGGGCGGATGCGCAGGGCATCGGCTTCGCCATTCCGCTGGCCCGCATCGAACGTTTTCTCTCCTATTGGCTCGCCCCCGCGCATTTCTCCGACCATTATCTGGGGCTGGTCGGTCCGGTCACCTCCTTCACGGAAGAGGGCATTGTCCTGCCGGAGGTTCTGGACGGGAGTCCATTGGCGAACGCGGGCATGACCGAGGGCATGGTCATTGCCGCCGTCAACGGCACGCCGGTGCGGCGCCCCATTGATTTCGGTCGTGCGCTGTGGACATTGAAGCCAGAAGAACCGCTGACGCTGACGGACAGCAAAGGGGAAGAACATCTGCTCCAGCCGATGGTGATGCCGCCGCGGCTGCTCATCGAGACCCGCCTGGGGCTGCGGGTGAAGGAACTGACTCCGGCCATTCGCCGGTCCATGGGGATTCCGGAGGACGTCGAAGGCCTGATTGTCAGTGAAGTCGTTTCGGATCCAGCCTTTTCCAATCAGGGCGCCCAGTGGCATGAGATCATCAAGCGCGGCGACATCATCGTGCAGGTCAACCATCAGGATGTCACAAGCATCGAGGAGCTGTCGGAGGCGCTTTGCCAGACGCATTCCGGCGATGTGATGCAATTGGGCTTTTTCTCGTTTTCCCTGAACCGCCGCCAGGTCGTGCCACTGGAGACCAATGCGAGGCTAAATTAAGGAGGCGATGGCGGCGCCAGCCTCTCGCAGGGTTCCGAATTTTTCCACTACCACTATGTCTCGCAAGGGTTTTGGTCACCTCATCGACGCCTTCAAATACTCCCTGGAAGGGCTCTATGCCATGCGCAATGAGACCCCTTTCCGACATGAACTGCTGGTCGGCATCGTGGCGTTGCCCCTGGCGTGGCTGCTGCCGGACCTGGATTTGGTCTGGCGGGTGCTGCTCACGCTGGCGTGGCTGTCGTTGCCGACGCTGGAAATCGTCAATACGGCAATAGAGTCGGTGGTGAACATGGTTTCGCCCGAATGGCACCCGTTGGCCAAAAAGGCCAAAGACTGCGCTTCGGCCGCCGTGCTGTGCGCGGGAATCGCCAATGTCATAGTCTGGCTGGCCGCGCTCTGGGAATGCTTTTGGGGATAGCGTGGAGAATTATCGGCCTTCAGATTTTTTCAGCCGACTTTGCGAGGCTGCCAGCACGGAGGCATGGAGGTCGCCGCCGTGGGCATCCATGGTCACGATGGCGGGAAAATCGGCCACCGCGAGTTCCCACATGGCCTCCGGCGAGCCAAATTCCTCCAGAAAATAGACTCGATTGACCCGCTGGACGGCGGCGGCCAGCACTTGCGCGGCACCGCCGACCGCAGAGAGGTAGAGGCAGCCGCACTCCCGCAATGCGGCGAGGGTTCTTGCTCCCATGCCGCCTTTGCCGATGATGGCGCGGATCCGGTAACGGCGAATGACTTCGGCCATATAGGGCTCTTCGCGCGCAGAGGTCGTGGGGCCGGCGGCCGTCACCCGCCAGTTTCCCGTTGCGCCATCCTGGACGATGACCGGGCCGCAGTGGTATAGCACGCCTCCCGCGAGGCGGAGCGTGGATGGCAGTTGCGGCGCTTCGCCCGCGAGATATTTGTGGGCCGCGTCGCGGGCGGTGTAGAGGATGCCGCTCAGTCGCACCTTCTGCCCGCAATGCAACCAGCGTATCGTCTCTTCCGAAAGCGGAATGGTTAGGGAGCGGATGGATTCATCCCCGGATGTCGAAACCGCGTTCTTCATGGCGTTGCGGAGTTGGAAGCGGGCAGCGGATAGATTTCCTCGCCTTCCAGGCTATAGCCATGTCGGTCACGGGCGATCCGCTCGATTTCTTCCGGGTCATGGCGTTTGATTTTATCGATTTGCTGTTCCAGCTCGGCGATTTTCGTCTCCAGCTTTTCATGCTCCGCCTGTTGCTGCAGCAGCTCCTCCTTGAGATGGTTGATTTGACTGACCGGCGGGACAAACAGGAAAAAGCAGATGAAAATGCCGATCGCGACGATGACGGTTATCAGCAGGTCGATTCTGGACATGGCGGTTATTGATGGCGCTTTAGGCGACCGAGGCTACTTCAGGGCGTTCTGGATGGCTTGCGCGGTGCAATCGCAGATCTCCTGATAAGTCTGGTCAGGCCGCGGAATGACGGGGTTCAGAAATTGCACCTTCACCTTCTTCCCGTAGCGTGGCCAGCGCTTGCCGCGCGGGAGCAGGTCGTATGCCCCTTTGATGGCAATCGGGACAATGGGGACCTGTAGTTCCTTCGCGAGAATGGCGAAGGTGGGCTTGAAGGGGCTGAGGCCGCCGTCCATGCTGCGGGTGCCCTCGGGGAAGATCGCGACGTTCTTGCCGCTGCGGAGCGCAGCGGCAAGAGTCTGAAGGGAGCGTAGGATGTCGCCGTTGACGTCCATCACGATCACGTTATGGGTGCGGGCAAAACGACGGGCCAGCGCGCCGTTGATGTGCTTGGCGGTGGCGTAGCAGTAAGTGTTGACGAGGGTTTGGCGGTCCATGAAGGCGCTGACAATGAAGGAATCCAAATAGCTCTGGTGGTTGGGGGCGAAGATCACTGGGCGGTCCGGGATGTTCTCCTGCCAGACGCCTTCCAGTTTGCAGAAGAGGGTCGCCAGGAGCATGCGGGAAAGTCCACGCATGTGCCGCTGGGACCAGCCGGGTTTGGGCAAGGTGACTTCAATGGGCTCGTTGAGGAGGTCATGCCAATTCAGGGTCTTCGCCTGCAGCTCCGCGCCGGGGATCGCCTGTTCGGCCAGGTGAGCGGCCAAGGCGCGTGCGGTGGGGAAGTCCACCAGAGTCTCCTCGCTGAGCCGGGCGTTGAGGGCGCCATTGAGATAGGTGACAAAGGCGACTTTTCCCAGGGAGTCCACCCCGAGGTCCAGCTCGAAATGGTCGTCCGGCAGCACCTGCTGGCCAGTGGTGTCTTCCAAGTATTGGTGAATCAGCGCGTATTCCTGCGTGTTGGGAGCGGGCGCGGCGTCCGGCCGGGGGGCACGGCCGTCCGGGGCCAGGAATTTGGATAGTTCATGGCGCTTCAGTTTGCCCAGGCGGGTGCGGGGCAGCGCACCGGAGACCAGGGCCAGCTTGAGGATGCGCTTATAGGACGCGGCATGCTCGTTGTATGGCTCGATGATCTCGTCCAGGATGGTCTCCTCGATGTTGAGGATGCGGCGTGCTTTGAGCGTATGGGCATTGGGGAGGACGAGCAGCTCCAGCGCGTCGCCGTTGCCGATGAGCGCGCACTCCTCGATGAGGTCGTTGGAGTGCGCCATGATTTTCTGCTCGATCTCTTCCGGGGTGATGTTCTTGCCGTTGCCCAGAATGATCAGTTCCTTCTTTCGCCCAGTGATGAAGACGTAGTTGTCCCGGTCGATGAAGCCCAGGTCGCCGGTGTGGAACCAGCCATCCCGGTCAAAGACTTCGGCGGTCTCCTCGGGACGATGCCAGTAGCCGGGCGAGACATTGGGGCCGCGCACCAGAATCTCGCCGTCCACCACCTTGGCCTCCTCGCCGGGCAGGAGCTGCCCCGAGGCGTGTTTGCGGATTTTGCCGGGGCGCGGGAAGGAGACCATCGGCGCGGTCTCGGAAAGCCCGTAGCCCAGCAGAATTTCCATGCCCACCGCGCGCATGTCGCGGATGACCCCCTCGTCCAGCGCGGCGCCGCCACAGGGGAAGTAGCGGGTCTTGCCGCCAAAGGCGTTCTGGACTTTCTTGAAGACCTTTTTGGCAAGCCACAGCGAGTTGATGGCGCGGCAGAGTTTGAAAAGCAGGGTGGCCAGTTTGGAGGCGTGAATCTGCTTCATGATTCCATCGCGCAGAACCGTGAAGAGCTTGGGGACGCCGACCAGCATGGTGACATGGTTGTCATGCATGGCGGCCTTGATGGCCTCGCCGGTGAGTTCCGGCACCATCACCACCGTGCCGTGGCTGAAAAGAGGCATCAGCATGGAACCCTGCAGGGGAAGCACATGGTGGAAGGGCAGGAGCGCCAGATGCACATCTGCCTCACGGTAAATCGGGACATCGATGGACACGGACTCTTGGTTCACACGGAGGTTCTTGACCGTGAGAATCACGCCCTTGGGGCGTCCGGTGGTGCCGGAGGTGTAGATGATGGTGCCGATCTCCTCGTCCTGGACATCACGGAATTCCACCGGCTCGCCGGAGTCGCCGGGGGACGGCGCCTGATCGGCCCGCAGCAGCTGCGCGTCCAGCTCGGGAGCCAGATTCAAAGCGGCCTGGACATTCTCCGCCGTCTTGGCGCTGCACCAGACTGCCTTGACGTCCGCGTCCCGCATCATGAAAGCCAGTTCGTCAGGCGTGCACTGAGTGTCCATCGGGACTGGAATCTGGCCCGCCTGCCAGGCGCTCAGGAAGGCGGTTGGCCATTCGGGGCAATTCTCCATCACGATGGCGACGCGCTCGCCTGCGCCTGCGCCGCTGTATGCGCTGAATGCCACGATGTTCAGCAGCAGATGGTGATAGTCAACGCGGCGTTCTCCGTAGATCAGCGCCGTTTTGGGAGAGTCTTTAAGGTATCGCATGCCGCAAGGTCACAGTTGAATGAAATATGGCGTTCCGCAAAATATACACGTGAAACCGCAAAGTGCATTCCGGTTCGTCAACTGCCCGCGACGTCTTTTGGTGATTCTGGCGCGCCGCCGCGCAGGTCTTTCCGGGGTGTTCCCAATCTTTCATGGGCGGATATGATAAAATATATTACTATTTGGTAATAAGCAAATTATTTTTAATTTATTTGAGGTTTTCCGGTGGCAAAACGGAAGGCGCGGTGTATTTTGTGGGACATGACCGTACAAGTCATGAATGAGGAATCGCGGATGCATCGGGGAACTTTTCAGGAGTGAGCAATGAGGTTCGGGAAACGTTGTCTGCATGGAGTCTTGGCTTTTTTTTGCTGGACTCTGCTTGGGTGGGGCGCCGAGGCGCCTGGTTCAGTCGGGAGGACATTTTCGGAGATTCGCGTGGAGGGCGATGTCGAGGCGGTGAAGGGACTCCCGTTTTGGAGGAGCTGGTCGACCGAATGGGCTGGACGCCCGATGTCCTCTACGGAGCTGGAGGAGGCGCGGCGGGAACTGCTGTCCGCCCTGCAGGGTGCTGGCTATCTGTTCGCTCAGGTGGAGTTTGTGGATTTGTCGCCGGGGGATGGCGTGTTGGCGGTGCGGGTGGATTGCGGCGTTTTTGGAGAGTTTTCCGTTCGTCGCCATGGACGCCATTACACGGCACGCCAAATCATAGCCAGGCTTTCAGGTCGGGGGCAGACTTTCAATTACGTGGAGTTTTGCCGCCGGCTGGCGTCGGCGAATTCAGGCGACTTGAAGATAGACGTCACCCTCAAGCCAACGCGTCGGGAACGCGGCGTGGTCGTGGATGTGGAGCTGGATTACGAGGACTCCCTGCCGCTGCATGGCGCCTTGTCCTTGACGAATGCCGCCGCGTCGGAGGCGAAGTCCCCGCTGCAGCTGCGTGCCGGAGTGCAAATGCTCAATCTGCTGCGCCGCGATGATGTGCTGTCGTTGTACTATGTGACCAATGGCGATGTCGGGGGAGAGGTCAACGCCGGGTATGGCTCGTTCCACTTGCCGCTGGGGGATTGCTGGGCCTTTACGGCATTTGGCTCCTGGTCGGATTCCGCCTATGGCGATGTCCTGCCGGATTTGGATGTCCTGGGAAGGGGATATTCATACGGAGTGCAGCTGGAGCGGGAGATTTGGCAAGACGGCCGCCGTCGCCTCGCGATGGCGTTGGGGTGGCGTTTGGCAAGTATGCGAAATCGTCTGCGGCTGTATTCGGAAATGCTGGATACGGACAGCGCCAGGGTCTCCATGCCTTACCTGAATTTGTCCTACGGCGATCTGCGGCTGGATGCCTGGAATGGACGTGATTTTGCCTCCGTGGGAGTATGCGGGAACCAGGCGGGGAGGTTCGGGGCCTCGGAAACGCGGGCGTTTCGCGCCGAGGGCAGAGGGGCGGATGGCACATTCTGGCAGACACGCCTGACGGCCGCCCGGCTTCAGCGGCTCTTCGCCGGCGAGGAGTGCCCCGGAAAGTGGACGCTCTTTGTGCGGCTTCAGGCTCTTTATTCGTCGGAGGCGTCGCCCAACGCCTGCCGCGAATTCCTTGGCGGCTGGGAGACGGTTCGGGGATACCGCGAGGCGGAGGCCAGCGGCGACACAGTGCTGAATGGCAGTCTGGAACTGCGCACGCCATTGCTGGAAAATCATCCTGACGAGGCGGCTTCCGCCGAGGGAACGGGGCGGTTCCAATTGCATGGCGTGCTCTTTGCGGATTTTGGATGGCTGACGAACCATGAGGACAATGTGCCGGAAAACGGCCGCCGGAGACACCAGGAGCTGGTCTCCATCGGCGCAGGGCTGCGGCTGGGGTGGGGCAAATCGCTGCAGTTCGTCTTGGACTATGCACTGCCACTGAACCGCCATGCGACGCCGGATACGCCGTCAGATGGCCGGTGGCATTTCTCTTGGCAAATTCAGTTTTAGTCGAAATTCAATCTAAGGAGAAGGAAATGAAGTCATTGATGAGCATTCTGAAAATCCGCATTGCGGGAGGTCTGGCAGGGGCATTGGCGGGGATGTCATGCACCTTCGGGCAAATGGCGCAAGTGCTTGCACGAGATCTGCCTCAAGGCGCTGCGGTCAAACATGGCCAGGTGGATTTCTCTATCCAAGGCAAGACCATGCGGATCGAGCAGGGGACCTCCCATGCCATCGTGGAATGGGAGTCCTTTGACGTTGGCCGGGACTATGCCGTGGACCTCCGTCAGCCATCGGCGCAGGCGGCGATGCTGGCGCGGGTGACTGGGGCCGTTCCCTCGGAAATTGAGGGGCGGCTTGCCGCCAACGGCGGTTTCTATTTGATTAATCCACATGGCATTCTCTTTGGCAGCGGCGCGGTCGTTGACGTGAATCGGCTGCTGGCGACAACCAGGGCACTTTCCGACCAGGACTTCCTGGACGATGTTTTGCGGTTCGCGGGAGAAGCCCCGTGCGCCGCGGTGAACAACCAGGGTGCCATTCAGGCGGAAAACGTGGCGCTGATCGCCCGCGAGGTCATCAATGACGGAATGATTCAGGCCCCGCAGGTCCTGCTGGCGGGAGCGTCGCGAAGTGTCCGCGTGGAGAATTTTGTCAACGGCGGGACATTGTGCATTGACTTTTCCCAGTTGACGGCGGAGCGGGAAACGCACGTGGTCAACCAGGGAAGCATTGAGGCCGAGGGGGGCCTAGTCATTCTTTCCGCAGGCGGCGGAAATGGCGCCCTTGAGGCGGAGGGCGGGACGGTGCAGGCGCGAACGGCGGAGTTCTCAGGGCGGAATGCCGCGCTTTCCCGTCTGGGAGATGTGTCTGCGGAGCAGATTGTCATTGACCCCACGGCGGATTTGGTGATCGGCGCTTGCGTGGCCCAGGAGGCGGGATTGGGCTATGCCTTCACGGATGCCGCGGTCGGAGCAGCCGAACTGGAATGGCCGGCTGACGCGGAGCAGCCGGAATTCACCGAGGGCGTCGGCTATGGCTTCCACGATGCGGACGGCAATGGCTGGACCTATATGCGGAGGGAAGCCAACACGCTGGGAGGCGTGCTGGACTCCTACACTTATTTTGATCCCGTCCTCACCTATTATCACGATGGGTATCTGAGTGGCAAGCTGGACGACTCCGCGATTGTTCTCGACTATTCTCGCCAGGGCACCGCCAACGGAGCAATTACCGTGGCAGACGGCGTACGTCTTGGGGGCGCCAACGATCTCACGCTGAAGGCGGAGGCGGATCTCACGCTTGGCCTTGGAGTGGTCAGGGATTCCTCCGGGGGAGTGATTTTGCAGAGTGGCCACGATTTGGCCATGGGGGACTTGGCCATGGGGGGGAACCTTGTGGCTCAGGCGGAAAATCGCTTGACCAGTGGTCATTTGACCGCAACGGAAATTGTCTTGTCGGCGGGAAAAGACCTTGCGATGAATGAAGGAGCCGAGGCGTCGGCTGGTGGTTTGACTTTACAGGGGGAGACCGCAAAACTTGGCGGCGACTTCAAGGCCGGACAGGAATTGGTTCTGTCGGCGGGAAAGGTCATCGTCATTTCGAAGGTCAGTCTTCAGTCCGGAAATGGGATGGCGATGGATGGCGACTGGAGCGCCGAGCGGGAATGCCTGGAGTTTTCAACCTCGCAGGGGGATATCCGGATGAACGGCGAGATTCGGGATGCGCGGAGCGTATCCGCATCTTCCGCCGGCGGCGTGCTGGCTGACGAAATCCATGCGGCGGAGCAGGTCATGATTGAAGCCGTTGAGTCCGTGGTCATGCAGGGGGCGGTGGAAGCGGGTGAGGTGAAGATTTCCGCCGGGAATGACGCGCTGTTGAATTCCTCGGTGAAGGGGAGTGCAGTTATTGCGGAGTCCATTGGCGGTTCGGTGCGGGTTGCCGGGCGATTGACTTCCCTGGCAGAGCCCGTTTTGGTTTGTGCGGGGGAGGACGTGGTGATTGGCCCGGAGGCGCGAGTCGCCGGTCCGGAGGTGCGGATTCAGGCCGCCGGAAGAGTGCGCAGTCAGGGCACGCTCGCTGGAGAAATGAGAATCGCGCTGAATGGCGGCAAAGGATTGTCCGCCATGGGGACTCTGCAGGCTCCGCTGGCGGAATGCATCAGCGGCGGGGACATCATGGTGCAGGGAACCCCGGACTCTGCAGTGGAATGCCTGAGGATTTTTGGGGATGGCGTGGGCGCACAGGTCGGATTGGTCTGGCCAGCGGATTTGAAGGAGCTTGCTTTGGAAACGTTGGGCGCCGGGAGCGCCGTGCAGGCGTCGTTGAAGGATGTCGGCGGCGGCCGAGTGGTGGCGAACGGCACGAACAGCTCCATTCAAATCATAGGTGAAAATATCTTGCTGGAGCAGGTTGCATCGCATTCTGGTGAGGTCTCGCTGGAGGCGGAACGGGAACTGGTGGTCGGGGTGGTGGAGACGGAGGTGTCCGGCAATGTCCGTTTGCAGGCCAATGGGGATGTCACAGTGCGGGAACGGCTTGTCGCCGCGGGCGATTTGGCGGTGAGCGCCGCCGGCAGATTGGTTCTGGAAGGGCAGGAACCGATGGTCGCCGGCGATACCATGGAACTTGCCGCCGCGGATTTCGGAGACGCACGTTCCGCGCTGCGGGTGTCGGTGGGCGGGCGGCTTTATGTCGACGCCATGCCGGGAACGAAACCGCGGCCTTTCTTCGCCCGGCTGGAAGGAAAAAGCGCGGATGGGGGAATTCATGCCCACGGTCACTCGGTGCCTGGAGTGGTCTTCTTCAATGGACGAGTCTGGATGGGACGTCAAGACCAGATGACTCGGCTGGACCGCGCCGAAAGCGAGCTCTTCTCCCGCATTTGCGCCGGACTGCGCACCGAACTTTAATGGGAAAACAACTGAAACCGGGAACGGCAGTTGCAATTTTCCGATAAGCCATTATCTTATGCGCAAGCGCAGAACCATCCGACCAAAATGATATTCTCTCTGGCCGGATGGCTGCTTCCTTTCTTTGGCGCAAATGGCAGAAAACGTCACCTTTTTCCTGCATTTGCCCGTGACTACCCTTCCCATTCCTTTCAACATGACAAGTCGAAAAAAAGCCGTGCCTGAGGCCGCTTTTTCCCCGGAGGAGCTGGAGCAGTTCCGCCAGCGGCTCCTGGCGGAGCGCCAGCGCATCGCGGGCACCATGAAGAGTTCGCGGAGCAATCTGGCGAATCGCGGGCCGCGCGAAAACATCGAGGAGACTGGCAGCGAGGATTTCATCCACTCCGTGGATCTTTCCATGATGGCCAAGGGCAGCGAGACGCTTCAGCTCATCGATGACGCGTTGAACAACATCCGCAAAGGAACCTTCGGCATTTGCCAGGACTGCGGAAAGCGCATCGGCGGCGCCCGCCTGGAGATTCGGCCATACGCGCGCTATTGCATTGACTGCAAGAGCGCCCGCGAGTCCAAGAGCACGCCGCGTCGTCATGCCTAGCCGTTTTTCCAAGACTTCTCTGTTGGGCTGGCCTGGCGTGATCGCCCTCACGGTGGTTGCCATGGATCATTTGACGAAATATCTGGTCTATGCCAACTGGCCGGATCCTGCGGCGGGAAACGAAATCGTCATCATTCCGGGGGTCTTCAGTCTGGTGCATGTGCGCAACCTCGGGGCGGCGTGGGGCATCTTCCATCAATACACTTGGCTTCTGGCGGTGATTTCGCTGCTGGCGGCGCTTGTCCTGATTGTCTTCTTCAAGCCGCTTTCCGAGGGGAAGCCCCCTCTCGCCCTCGCATACGGGACGCTGCTGGGCGGCATCCTCGGCAATTTTATCGACCGGGCGTTCTTTTCCGAAGGCGTGGTGGATTTTCTGGATTTCCATTTGGGCAGGGCTTGGAGCTGGCCGGCCTTCAATGTGGCGGATGGCGCCATCACCTGCTCGGTGATCTTCCTGCTAGTCTATGCGGTGTTCTTTGAACGCCACGAGAAGTCCGTGAAATGATGGCCTCCGCCTCTCCTGTGCTGGTTCTGCTCGGACCGACTTGCTCCGGCAAAAGCGCCCTTGGACTGGAGCTGGCAAGCCGCCTGTCGGGGGAGGTGATTTCCTGCGACTCCATGCAGGTCTATCGGGGATTGGCGATCGGAACTGCTCAGCCCACCGAGGAAGAACGCGAGAGAGTTCCCCATCACCTGGTGGCTTGTCTGGAACTCCAGGAACCCTGGAATGTGAATCTCTTCGTGCCAGCGGCAAAGCGGCTGACGGGGGAGATTTCGGCGCGCGGGCATCTGCCCATCATCGTCGGCGGCACGGGATTGTATGCCCGTGCGCTGTGCTATGATTTTCAATTGCTGCCCAGTGACGCCGCCTTGGCCGCGGGCTTGCGCAAGGAAAGCTCGACTCCAGAAGGACGCGAACGGCTGCAGGCCGAATTGTCGGCGGCGGGACCGTTGCCGGATGACCTTCAACGCAATCCGCGCCATTTGGCGCGTGCCGTCGAGATTTACCGTCTGACGGGGCAGGCGCCTTGGAAATTGCGTGGGCGCTCGGAAAAACCCCTGGAGGGTTTCAGACAATTCTGTCTGCTGCCGGATTTCGCGCATCTGAAGGAACGCATTCGTCGGCGCACGGCCGCCATGATTGCGGCCGGATGGGTTGACGAGTGCCGCGAGGCGTTGCGGCGCGGGCTTGCGCAGACGCCGACCGCCTGGCAGGCGCTGGGCTATCGGGATATCGCCGAATATCTGGCGGGGCATGGCCCCTTTACAGAGAGTGCCTTGACGGAGACGCTGGCGAATCGCACCATCCAGTATGCCCGCCGGCAGTTGACTTGGTTTCGGCATCAGCATCCTGGCGCCGTCTGGTTGCCTTTTGAGCGTTGGGGGCCGCAATGGGCAGAACATCTCGCGGATGAGGTGTGCAGACATTGGAAGAATGGTTGACGGCGGCGCCGAGGGCGGGCCGGAAGACGTCAACAAGTTCACGCAGTATGAGTTTTGTCGTCATAACTGGCGGCATCGGCACGGGGAAAAGCACTGTGCTTGCCGCATTTGCCAAATTAGGCGCGCATTGTCTGGACACGGATGAGGCCGCCCACGCGCTGTACGCGCCGGGTGGTCCGGCCCTCCAGCCCATCGCGGAGCATTTCGGAGACGCCGTGCGTTTGCCGGATGGCACGTTGGACCGCAAGGCCGTCGCCGCACGAGTCTTCCGTGATCCGGCAGAGCTGGCCTGGCTCAATGCATTGCTGCATCCGATGATCCGGGAGCGGATGTGCGCCGAGGCTGCGCGGGTCGCTCCGGCGCCGTTGTTCGTGGCGGTGCCGCTGTGGTATGAAGTCGGGTGGACGCTGCCGGAGGTCCGCGTGGTCGCCACCTGGTGCAGCGAGGAACAGCAACTGCGGCGCCTGCGCCAAAGGGGCTGGGACGATGCGGAAATCGAAAGTCGCATTCATTCGCAGCTCTCGCGGGACGAGAAGCTCAACCGCGCCGACTTTGGCGTTCTGACCATCGGCTCAATGAAATTACTGCAGGAACAGTGCCGTCGAATCTATGGACAACTGGTCAAACAAGAGGATTCCGCATGACGAGGCCACTGGAGGCCAATGGATGCCCGCATGAATATCCTGTCTCTTTTTTCTCTGAACCGTAAAATCAATTGGACATGACTGCAAAATCGGATAAAACGACTGCCACGCTGGAAGATGCCAGCCAGGAAAAACCAACCGCCACGCCAGACGCCGCAGATGACAGACTGCGGATCCCCGACGCGGAGCCGCCTGCCGTCCCATTGTCGGACAACGGGCAGGGCAATGCGTCCGGACGGCTCATGAATACGCTGATACCCAACGCCGGCAATGGTCTCATCAGCCTCTCCAGACCCCGTGCGGGCATGGCTCAGCCAGTCACGCTTCCGCCCCCCAAGGCGCAGGTGGAAAAGGAAAAGGTCGCCAAGGCGATGCGACCGGGCTTTGAGGTGCCGCAGCCGCCCGCGGGACGAGGCGGCAAGGGCTCCCGCGCCGGCAAAGGAGGCAGAAACGCACGGAAAAATGGCCCTGCGCATTATGTGCGGGATGACCTGGCGGTGACGGACGAGTTCGTCGCCGGTTTTGAGGACGAAGGGGAACTGGAGGCCGCCTACATTGAGACGGAGGAGGTCCGCGACCTCACCCGTCCGCGCCTCAACCGCCTCCATCTGCTTGCCGTTGACCTCCCGGTGCTGGCGAAGGTCGCCGAGGAGCTCGCGGTCGATATCAATCAATTGGACAGCGGTGACATGGAGGGGCTGGTGGCCAAGATCATCGCCGCCAATGACCAGCGGGACAACCTGACGGAGGCCTCCTTCGCCTCCGACGTCATTGAGTTCTCCAATGACGGCTATGGGTATCTGCGCTGCCCCGAACTCAATTATCTTGCGTCGCCGGACGACGTCTATGTGACTCCGCTGTATGTCAAGCGCTATGGACTGCGCGCGGGAGACCTGGTCTTCGGCAGCGTGAAGCGCCCCCGCGAAAAGGAGACCATGAGCGCCATGCTCAAGGTCTATGCGGTCAACGGCACCGCGCCGGCGGAACGACATGGCCTGCGGGCCTTCGAGAGCCTCACGCCCTTCTATCCCACGCAGCGCATTCTGCTGGAACGGGGGAAGGAGGAAATCGCGATGCGTGTCGTGGACCTGGTGACGCCCATCGGACGCGGCCAGCGCGGCCTCATCGTCGCCCCGCCCCGCACGGGAAAGACGATTATGCTCCAGAAGATTGCCAACTCCGTATTGGCCAACAATGATGACGTCACCTTGATTATCCTGCTCATTGACGAACGTCCCGAGGAGGTCACGGACATGAAACGGCTGGTGGATGCGGAGATCGTCGCCTCGACATTTGACGAGCCGCCCGAACACCATGTGATGCTGGCCGAGCTCGTTTCCGAACGCGCGAAGCGACTGGTGGAGAATGGCAGGCATGTGGTCATCCTGCTGGATTCCATCACCCGGCTGGCCCGCGCCTATAACACCCTCGCGCCACGCTCGGGAAGGATTCTCTCGGGGGGCCTGGACGCCAATGCGCTCCATAAGCCCAAGCGCTTCTTCGGCGCGGCACGCAATATCCAGGGCGGTGGTTCGCTGACCATTCTGGCCACTGCCCTCATCGACACGGGTAGCCGCATGGATGAGCTCATCTTCGAGGAGTTCAAGGGCACTGGCAATATGGAGCTCCACCTGGACCGGATGCTCGCCGACCGCCGTGTCTTCCCCGCCATCGACATCACCAAGTCCGGCACCCGCCGCGAGGAGCTTATCGTGGATGCCGAGGAACTGGATTACATGTGGTATCTGCGCCGCGGCCTGGCCACGCTGAACGACCCGGCCAACGCCATGGAACGACTGGTCGCCAATCTTCGAAAGACCGGCACGAACGCCGAATTCCTGCTTTCCCTGAAGGCCAACAAGGACAAGGCGAAGAGCGCCGATGGGTGAGTGAAAGGATTCTCCCGCCTTCCCGAAAATCTTTCCGGATGGCGGGAGAATTCTCGTGCGCGGTGTAAATTACGCGCAATGGGCGGAAGGCCATTGCGCTGTCCGCGTCTCAAGTCTGCAAGTGCCTTGTCGGCTCTGAACCCTTTTACATGAACTAAGGAGATTTCGAATGGCTGGTGAAACCATCAAATGCCCCCATTGCGAATGCAAGGTCCGCGTCTCGGATGTCGAGAAGGAGGACGGCTTCTGCCCCGAGTGCGGCCAGCTTGTCATGGCCTCGTCCCTGCAGAATAACTATGACCAGGATGACCTGGATGACGAGGATTTGGACGAGTTCGAGGATGAGTACGATGACGAGGAGGAGGACGAAAGCGATTTCGAGGACGACATGGAGCCCGACCTTGATGAGGACCTGGATGACGATGTGTATCTGGACGAGGAAGTGAAGCCCAAGCGCCAGCGCACCGGCATGTCGATGGGGGGGATGAGCACTTCCCGCCGCAAGGTGCCGTCGTCCGCTCCGTCGGTCTCCCGCAAGCCCTCCTCCTCCTCGTCCCGTTCCTCCCGTAGCTCCCGGAAAAAGTGACGGATGCACCATGGCCATGCGCGACGTGGCCGGTTTGCTCTTGAATTCATGGCCCAGTTAACCCCTGAAATGAATTTGGACGCGCCCGCCCGCGTGGCGGGCGGAAGCTATGACCAGAATTCCATCCGGACGCTGGAAAGCCGCGAGCATATCCGCCAGCGTCCCGGCATGTATATTGGCGCACTGGGGAATGGCGAGCACAATGACGACGGCATCTATGTCCTCTTCAAGGAGGTCGTGGACAACTCCATCGACGAGTTCATGATGGGGGCGGGGCGCCGGGTCATCACCACTTTGACGGAGGATGGCACGGTCTCGGTGCGTGACTACGGACGCGGCATCCCCCTGGAGAAGCTCAAGGACTGCGTGTCGAAGATCAACACGGGCGGCAAGTTCGCGACCGGCGAGGATGGCAAGCCGAAGATTTTCTCGGCGTCCATTGGCATGAACGGCGTGGGTCTGAAGGCAGTGAATTTCCTCTCGGAGGAGTTTGAGGCCTCCAGTTTCCGGGACGGCCGGATGGTGACGGTGCTTTTCCAGGAGGGAAAGCTGGTCAAGGAGAGCAAGGGCAGGACGCAGGAGTCCAACGGCACCTACATCCGCTTCCGTCCATCCAGGGAGATTTTCGGCGAATATCATTTTGAGAAGAAGTTCCTGGAACGCCGTCTGCAGCATTATGCGTGGCTGAACGCGAATCTCTCGCTGGAGTTGAACGGCGAGAAGTTCTTCTCGCGGCGTGGTCTGCAGGATATGGTGGAGAGCAAGTTGGAGGGCAATGCGCTTTACGAGGTCATCCACTACCGTACCGAAAACCTCGAGTTCGCCTTCGCCCACACCAACTCCTCGAACGAGACCTACTACTCCTTCGCCAACAGCAACTACACCAACGATGGGGGGACTCACCTCTCCGCCTTTAAGGAGGCCATCGCCAAGGCCGTCAACGAAATCGCGCCCAAGGACAAGCAGTTTGATCCGGATGATGTGCGTGCGGGGCTGACCGGCGCCATTGCCATCCGCATGGAGAACGCGAACTTCGACTCCCAGACCAAGCACAAGCTGACCAGCGTCGAGCTACGGCCGCAGTGGGTTCAGGACATCAAGGCGGCGTTGGTTCAGATTCTCTACAAGAATCCGGAGGTCAAACAGGTCATCTTTGACAAGATCGCCAAGAACGAGAGCGTCCGCAAGCAGATTCAGAGCATCCGCAAGGGCGCCAGGGAACTGGCCGAGAAGTCCGTGCTGAAGATCAAGAAGCTGCGGGACTGCAAGTTTCATTTCAACGAGGCGGAGAGCCGCCGCAGGCCGGAGGAGAAGGAGAAGTGCCTGAATTCGATGATTTTCCTCACGGAGGGCGATTCCGCCGCCGGTTCGGTCTCGGCCTCGCGGGATGCGGAGACGCAGGCGGTCTTCGCTTTGCGTGGCGTGATTACCAACTGCTATGGTCTGACCAAGGAGGTCATCTATAAGAACGAGGAGCTCTATGGGATGATGAAAGCACTTGGCGCCGAGGAGAATACTGATAATCTCCGCTATGCCAAGGTGGTGATCGCCACCGATGCCGACTATGACGGCTTCCATATCCGTAATTTGCTGATTACTTTCTTCCTGACCTTCTTCCCCCAGCTGGTCTCCTCGGAGCATCTGTATATTCTGGAGACGCCGCTTTTCCGTGCCCGCAGCAAGAGCCACGACCCCATCTACTGCTACACCGAAAAGGAACGCGATGCCGCCATGAAGAAAATCGGCCAGGGCGTCGAGGTCACACGATTCAAGGGGCTGGGTGAAATCAATCCGAAGGAGTTCGGACAGTTCATTCATCCAGAATCCATTAAACTTCAGCCAGTGACCATTGAGAATTCCCGTGATGTGGATGGCGTGTTGAATTTGCTGATGGGGAATGACACCCACGCACGCTATGAGTATATCATGAATAACCTGGTCATT
>JAFYIW010000020.1 GCA_017538465.1 Victivallales bacterium | reverse complement strand
TGGAGACGGCACACAGTCGCGGTGCTTCACGCACGTCCAGGATGTCGTCGGGGCGCTGAATGCCCTGCGCGACTGCAAGGCCGCGCATGGTCAGGTGATGAACATTGGCAACGACCAGGAGATTACCATCATGGACCTGGCCCGCAAAGTCAAGGAAATGACTGGCTCCACCTCGGAAATTCAGCTCATTCCCTATAGCCAGGCCTACGGGGCCGGCTTTGACGACATGCAGCGACGGGTTCCCGATCTAAGCAAAATCCGCACGACCATTGGCTACGCCCCCACCAGAAGCCTGGAGGACATTCTTCGTGACGTCATCGCTGAAAAGCGCGCCAGACTTCATCTGTAGTTCATCGCGCCAATTCCCCTGAACCATGCATTCTCCTCTTTGCCGTCTTGCGATACTCTGCCTGCCCGCGCTTCTTTTTCTAGGCGCCTGCAGTACCCCACGGAGTCTTCACCGGCTTCCCGCCGCCCAGAAATTTTATCCCATCACCCCCGAAACATTTGGCGGTGAATTGCCCAAACCGCTGAATGAGTACATGACGTGCTGGGAGGGCTGGCTTGGCGAGCTCCCTGTCACCCCAGTCAATCCCGCCGTCAAAACCGCGCTTCCTCCAACCGCCTCGCAGCTTTTCTTCTCCGCCCGGCACTACAACGAAACCCTCCCGCTGCTTCTGGAGGCAATGGCCTCAACGGAGCTGAATGCATCCCAACGCGAGTTTCTGCAGACGCTGGCATTGCTGCATCAACAACAGGCCATCCTTGCCGCAATTTATCATGCCGTTGACGACCTTCAGCATGAGAAACGGGAGGCCATTCCCGTGATGCTTGAACGCTCGCGTCGCCTACGGGATTTTCAGGAAAAATTTCAGTCGCATCTCCCGCATAGCGACGCGGAGGCCGTCCTGCAGGAGCTCGTGGACTGGCTGGCGCTCTGGGATGGTTTGTCCCCCCTTGGCGTGCTGCCCAATCAATGGCGGGGCTCATTCTTGGGTGAAACAGAACCGTCCTCTCATGAAACCGCCATTCCGCCGCAGACCGTGCGCTTCTCGGCGCTGTATGACGAACGTCCCGTCGTCGCCCCCCCCGTCCCCAGCCACATCTCTCCTCAAATCGGTGACATGGTTCAAAATAAGTGGCACATGCTCTGGCTTCTCCAGGATTTTCCGACTCCGGTGGTTGCCTCGGAACGCATCGCCTACCTTATATTGCCCGCCTTGCATCACAAGGCGCTGATTCAGCTCAACGGAACGCCGCTGGAAAATCCCCATCCCGGCCACCCCTGGGCGATTCCGCTGACCCCCGATTTGTTGGGCGACGCCGCAATCCAGCATATCGCGATTCATATTCCCCTCTCCGCTGTAGGCGAGCCAATTCTGCCAATCTTTTTGGCATCAGGAAAACTATTCTGAACCCGCAATCGCGGCTGATGTCGTCGGCACCTCCGCTTCGCGTCCGCATGACCCGGGGCTGTCCTCTTCCCCCCGCTCCGCCGCCAACAAAGGCAAGTTAACGATATAATTCCCAAAATTTGGCCTTCTGGCACTTCTTCTGAAAAATCATTGATTCAGGAATATATATTATGCTTGTTTCACATGGCCAGTGTCGTTTGGCGACACGAAAGCATTCACCTTCCCTCACGGGTTCTTTTCAATTATGGGTGCGTATATCAGCCTGATCATCGGATGTATTCTGGTCAACAATTTCGTGTTGACCCAGATTCTGGGCATCTGTCCCTTTCTCGGCGTCTCCAAATCCACCAAGACCGCCCTGGGGATGGGCGGTGCGGTCATCTTCGTGATGACCATTGCGGGCCTGGTCACGGCATGCATCAACCAATTTCTATTGATTCCATTTGAGGTCACCTATTTAAATACAATTGTTTTCATTCTGGTCATTGCCGGACTGGTGCAGATTCTGGAAATTCTATTGCAAGTCATTTCCAAACCGTTATATGAGGCGCTTGGAATCTATCTGCCGTTAATCACCACCAACTGCGCGGTGCTAGGCGCGGCGCTGATCTGTGCGAAGGGCGAATTCAGCCTGCTGAAAAGCACCGTGTATTGCTTTGCCTCCGCCGTTGGCTTCGCCTTCGCTTTGGTTCTTTTCTCCAGCATCCGAGAGCGTCTGGAATTGGCTCGACCGCCCAAATCCCTACGAGGACTGCCCTTGACGCTGATTACCGCCGGATTGCTCGCCATGGCCTTCATGGGCTTCTCTGGACTAGGCAACTAACGTCTTCTCACGCAAAGCCCTTCTGTTATGAACACTTTTCTTGTCATCTTCGCCATCATCGCCGGCGTGGGACTGTTGACCGGCCTGGCCATCGCCATCATCTCCCGATGCTTCAGCACCCCGCAGGATCCGCTGGCCAATGAACTCCTCGCCTTGTTGCCGGGAGCCAATTGCGGTGGTTGCGGCTATCCGGGTTGTTCTGGCTACGCCGCCGCTTTGGCCGCTGGCAAAGCCAAGCCAGGCGCCTGCGCATCCCAAAAGAAAGAGGCTTTGGAAGCCATGAGCAAACGCCTGGGCACTTCGGCCGAAGCCCGTGAGCCACGCGTGGCGGTGGTGATGTGCTCCGGCGATGACATCCATGCGACCCGACAGGCATTCTACAACGGCATCAACAATTGCCGGGATGCGATGATTGTAGCCGGTGGCGCCAAGACCTGTACCTACGGCTGTCTTGGATTGGGCGCCTGCGCGCGGGCCTGTCCATTCGGCGCCATCGAGATCAATGAACACCATATCGCAGTCGTCCACAAGGAATTGTGCAAGGGCTGCGGAAAATGTGTTCAGACCTGTCCCAAGAAGCTCATTCGCCTGGTGCCCAAATCGGCGCCCATCCATGTGCACTGCTCGAATCCCCAGAAGGGCGCCGTGAAGTTAAAGGCCTGCAAAGCCGCCTGCATCGGCTGCGGGAAATGCGTGAAGGCCGCCCCCGAGAACATGCGCATGGACTCCGGCGTCTCTCTCGCCAAAATCAACTACGCGAACCCGCCTGACGAGAACTTGGCGGCCGTCTGCCCCACCCACGCGCTTCGGAAATAAGGTTAGAGGTTAAAGTCTG
>JAFYIW010000144.1 GCA_017538465.1 Victivallales bacterium | reverse complement strand
CTCGAAATAGCATCGGGGTGTTAGAATGGTGCTCCTGACGGTAGTCAGAAGGTATAAGCGGCGGGCAACACCCGATTCCTGCCACATTCGGACTTAAACCGACGGAAGAAACACATGGCGTTTACCACCAAGAAATCCCTGCTGGCGCGGGTGCGCGCCGGAGATGAAGTCTCCTGGGGCGAGTTCTACGAAACCTACCGCCCGTTAATCCAGTTGGTCGGGCGTGACTGCGGGCTGACCCGCGACGAGAATGAGGAGCTGGTGCAGCTGGTCCTGTGCGAGTTCTTCCAGAAGGACATCCTCGGAAAATACAATCTGGACGAAGTGCCGGCGGACATCACTTTCCACTATGACCCCGCACGTGGGCGGTTCCGCCATTACTTCAAGGCCATCGTCCGCAACCAGGCCCTGAAGCTCTATCGCAAACGCAAGGAGGTGCTGGACCTCGACAGCATCCCCGAGGTCGCCGACGACGCCCGTTTCGACGATGTCTGGGAGGAGGAGTGGCATCGGCACCTCCTCACGCAGGCCCTGGTCGAGCTGCGCGCCCAGGTCCAGCCAGTCACCTTCTCCGCCTTTGAGATGTATGCCATCCAGGAGCATCCCGTCAAGGAGGTGGCGGATTTTCTCCAGTTGTCCGTCGATTCGGTATATGTCGCCAAGAACCGATGCATTGCGGCGCTGAAGAGAATTATCGAGAAACTTGATCGGAGGTAATCCAAATGAAACACTACACCAAAGAAGAGCTGGAGCTGTATCGTCATGGCCAGATGTCCGTTCTCGGCAGAGTCACCTGCGCGTCCCACCTCCAGAAGTGCGAGGAATGCCGCGAGCTCCTGAAGGAGCTGGAGGCAGAGGACGACTTTGTGAAGGAACTCCGGAGCAGCCTCCTGCTCTTTGAATCCGTCGCAAAGGAACTCCCCAAGGCAAAGCCCCAGACCGCCACCCCGTAACCACCCATCAAAACGCATACCGATGAAACACCTCACATTTGCAATTTCAGTATTGGCTCTGTGCTTTTGCGCTTCGATTTCGTTCGCCATGCCCCTGAGCATGATGACACAAAAAGAGCAGCAGGCCTTGCCGGATTCCGTTCTGGAGGAGAATGGACGCCATCGCGTCAAGCGGGGGGAGACGTCCTATAGCCTGGCCAAACAAGTTTGGAAAATAAACAACGACATTGACTTCGTAGATGAGAATATGAAGACACAATGGCGTTTTGTAAAACGAGTTCGAATGAATCAGGATGATTTTCGTTCGTTTAACCTAGATGCGTACTCAGGCTGCAGTGCGGACAATCTCCCGGAGGGTGCGATAGTCAAGATGGGGAATCCCATTGAAATAACAACAGAGAAGAAGGCGGAGACATTTGGAGGCAAATACTCGATTCATGAATACGAGTTTTTGGGACGGAGCTGCGGCAATATCGAGTGCAGATGGTCTATCATGTGGCCAGAGGATGGATGTGGATTGTTTCCCAAGGGACTCGAGAAACTCCAATCCGTCATCATTCAAATATGCTTCGGGTACGAAGATATATTCAATGATAGATACGAAGCACCAGATACGTATGCAATAGAGGTGGCGGAAGCGAAGTTCAAGGATCTTGCACATCAATATTTCCGTGCGGAGCTCGAAGAATACCGTGGGCCATGGGATTTCTCTGCCAAAGGCGAGTTGAGCTGGCCATTTGGGATGGAATGGGAAAATGAAACGTGGTATCGACGACCAGTCATCGTTTTCAAAAACCGCGGTTGCTGGAATAACGGTGGAAATGGCTGCCACGACACCATTGGCGCATTCGTTGTCAGCCTCCCCGACGGAAAAATCCTGACGGAGCGCGACTACTTTCGGGAAGACGCCCTGGACGAGTTGGCGGCGCTGGTCGGCAAACGGCTGGACCAGAAATATGACGGACGTTCTTTTGCCATGTTAAACGGCAATACACCCAAAGTACGCACTGGCGAGGATTGCTGGCTCACGCTGTCGGAAGAGGGGATGACCTGGTGGGTTGCGCCTTATAGCTTCTTCCCCGGGGCAGTTGGCGTGGCCAGCGTGACCATGCCTTGGGACGAGCTGGAGCCGTTCGCGCGGTGACACGCAGATGGAAATTCATCGCAGTCAGAGGCCGGGCGCAATGCAATGGTCAATTGGCTTTTCCGGGGTTAGTTCCCTGAGGAATGCCTCGACGGGGATGGCAGTGACATGCGCCGACACCTGCACGCGGCGCTCCCCTCGGTAGAGCAGAAATCCCTGGGCCTCTGGATAATCATCGAGAAAGGCCTCCAGGGAAGCGGCGTCTTTCTTTTCGGCATGACAGGAGTTTTTTACCTCGAGAGCCACAAACTCATTTGCGCCATACACCACGAAATCGACTTCCAGTCCGCTTTTGGTGCGCCAGAAAAAGAGTTCGTTCGGCTCATCAAGGTAATCGTTCCAGGCACGCAGGTGCTGATAGACAAGTCCCTCAAGGCAAACACCATCGATTTCGTTTGGGTTGTCAAGAGGGCCTTTGGGACGCAGGGTGCGGAACACCCCCGTGTCAAAAAAATAGAACTTTCCGTGTCCGATCAGCTGTCGCTTTGCCCGGCGGGTGAAGACTGGTAGCCTGGAAGCAATCATCATCTCCTCAAGGATGTCAAAGTAGGCATCAAGCGTCGAGCGTTTGATGCCCGCCTCGCGAGCGATGGAACTCGCGGAAAGGACACTTCCATGAGAAAAACTGGCCACCTGCAGAAAACGGGCAAAGGAATCTAGGTTGCGAATGACGCCCTCGGTGGCGATTTCCTCTTCCAGATAAAGCTCCAGATAGCTTTTCAGCACCTCCTGACTGACGCCGTTTTCTGGATACCGAACCAAAGGAATCATCCCAAATTGAAGCGCATCCTGCAAACAGAAATCATCCCCCATCTCCACCGCCAAAAACGGATGGCAAAGGCGCTTGATGGCTCTGCCCGCCAGGAGGTCGGCCGAGGCGTTCCGCTTCAGTTTCCGGGCGCTGGAACCCGTCATGATGAACCGCAGATGACGATGCTTGTCCATCAGACCATGAATGACATCGAGCAATTCGGGAGCGCGCTGGATTTCGTCGATGACCACAGTGTCATCCTTTGTCTTGAATCCAATGTAGTTTTTGAGACGCTCCGGGAAAGCCCGCAATTCTCGGCGCAAAGCCGAATCTAGCAGGGATATCCGTATCGCTGTTGGGAAACGCTCTTCGAGCCATGTCGTTTTACCGGTGCCACGCGGCCCAAACAGGAAATAACTTCCTGCGGTGTCTTTCATTAGGCGATGTTTCGGTGTCATAGTGGAATAATATAGGGATAAATTTCGTCTTTGCCCGCCGCTGCTGCGTTTTTTCCGGCGGTTCCGTAAAATATGCAGCGTTTT
>JAFYIW010000143.1 GCA_017538465.1 Victivallales bacterium | reverse complement strand
TCCTCTTTGTCCACGGACAGCCCAAGCTGGGCGACCCAGGCATGGCCGGCGACTTCGCCCACACGCTCTCGGTCGCCGGAACCCTCGGCTTCATCCCGCCCGAACTCTTCAACGCTACCACAAAGCCCTCCCCCACCACGGACATCTATGCGCTGGGCAAAGTCCTCTACTGCATGGTGACCGGAAATCCACCAGGGCAATACCCCTCCATGCCCGGCGACCTGCCAACCGCAACCATGCTCCGGCTCTGCCTCCCACTGACCAAACTCTGCGCGACGGCACCAGGTACAAGGTGCCAGGATTGCCAGGAAGCACGCCAGATGCTTCAGGAAATCACCACCCGCCAACGCTGGTTCACACGCTTCCGCAGACGCCTGAAATGGGACTATAAATATAGGTATAAAATATTGCTTATAAATATATCAATATTTATTTTACTCATTTTTTCCGCCTTTGGTGTCGTCTGGATGTGTCAACCGCGCCCCAAAGCCGTGGCATTGGCACGTCAGCAACCCATCCAGACCGATGACGACTTGCAGGAAAGCCTGGCACAATATGACCTGCGGGCGGAGGCGCTCCAGAGCCAGCTTGATGCCTTGGGCGAGGGTGCCTTCGACCTTCCAGCCCGTCTGCAGAACATCCGCGCCCTGGCCGCCACCCAGCGTCACGAGGCGCGGCAGTTGCTACACAAACTGGACCAGGAACTTTCTGGGATTGCCTTCAAGTATCTACCTACCAAAAATTTCTATTCAAGTTCTGACATGCCGGACAACTTTGCGTTCGTCGCCCAGCTTTTTGGCGACATCGCCTCGCCGCTAGGCGTCTGGTATCTGCAGCCCAAAATGCGACAGGGGCTTCAGGAGATGGCCGAGGGCATGTCGCAGTTGCTGGTGTCCTTGTCGCCACTGGTATCCCTCCAGCTGGGGAAAGACCTCCATTTCCGGCAGCAGCCTGAATTCCGGATGAAATTCGTGCCGCCCGGTGCCTTCCACTCGCCGACCACCCGCCAAACCGAATGTATCAACTACCCCTACTGGATACTGGAGACCGAGACGACAGTCCAGCTCTTCGAGTTTTATCTGGGTTCGCGCCCTCGCCTGGACGCCTCCAATACAATGCCCGCCACCCAAATCAGCTGGAACGAAATGCTAGCCTTCTGCCAAATCCTCACCAGCCGGCTGCAAAAGGAGATCGATCTCCCAAACGGCTATGCGCTACGCCTCCCCACCGAGGCCGAATGGGAGTTCGCCGCGCTCGGCGGTCCCACCGGCCGCCTCCCCACCCCGAAGACATTGCCTACGGACTCCAGTATCGCCGATGCTCACTCAGGCACCCCAAACCAGCTCGGGATATTCCAGCTGGACGGCAATCTCTCCGAGGTCATCGGCACCGCTTACCCCGGCCACGAGCCGGCGGCTGGCTACGCCATTCTCCGTGGCGCGAATTTCCAGTCAAGCCAAACGGACATCACGCCCCGCGCCACCATGCGGCTTGACCAGACGACGCTGGACACCATCGGCTTCCGCTTCGTCCTCGCGCCGACCGAAGAGGACTACTTCGAGAAACGTCGGTTTCAAGAGAGTCCGCAGACGCTATGACGGCGCTTCAGGGGGGCATTGATTGCCCACGAGGGGCAACTCAAGTTTTCCCCGAATGCCCAAGCCATCCTCGTGGAACTGAAATAAGGGGAATTCGCTCGCAACGAGCGGGACGGCGGACGTCAGACGGCGGACGTCAGGGGCGGGACGTCGGACGTCGGACGTCGGACGTCAGGCCTTCTACAAATTCTCCACGGCGGCGTTGATGATTTCCGTGGCGGCATTTGGAGCGACGGTGTCGATGCCGGGCTGGACCTCGTAGCCGCCGTGCTCAAAGCACTCCGGCATCGGCACATAGCCAGAGCGCGACTGCGCCAGCTCAATCACGAAAGTATATTTGCATGGGCTGGCCGCACGGATGGCACGGCTGATGCCGTTGAAGGGCTCGCCAGGGAGACTCGTGAAGGCGACCTGCTTGCCAATCTTGATGGAGGTCAGGCGGCAACTGTGCGAGGGCGTGCTCTTCTCCTGGCAGTCCAATGCGCGTCGGGCGAAATACCGCAGGGCGGCGGGGACCTTGTTGGCCAGATCCTGGCTCTCGAAGTCGCCCTCCTTGGGAATGTCCGGAACCGTCGCCAAGATATGCTTCGCCTCCGCGACCTCCGCGTCCGTCAATCTGCGATGCGGAATCACCACGGTGGCGTTCTTGATCTCCACCGGGGCCTCCTCGACGGGCTCCAGGTGATCCAGCGCCTCCAGCACGATGCGGGCGTAGCCGCGGCCGATGCGCACGGCCTCGGCGTAGCTCGACTGGTTGATCTTCTGATGGAAGTCGAAGTGGTTGAGGTCGCCGGAGGCGTCGTCCACCACCAGCACGGGCAGACTCGTCTTGAGTTCATGCTGGATCTCCTGGGCGAAGCGTCCATACCAGTCGGCCGAGACGATATTTCCGCCGATGGTGTCGCCGTGGTTGCCGATGTTCGCGATGATGGCGGCCGTCCGTCCGCCCTGCACCACCTTCAGGATATTGATGGTTCGGTCGAACTCGCTCTCGGGCTTGTCGATGTCGGGATTCCCCCAGCCGGGATTGGTGATGAGGGTGCCGTTCTTCATCCAGTAGCGGCGCACGAAGGCATACGGGTTGTTATAGACCGAGCCGACCTCCAGCTGGGCGGGCAGGAGGTTCATCGTCGCGCGGCGCAGCGCACGCACCGCGCCCTCCACAATCTCGTCGAAGGCGAATTTCTCCAGGGGCGAGAGCGTGTCGTAGCCGTGCTTGAAGTTGTTGCTGCCAGGCGAGGTGTGGGAGTGCGTGGCCGAGATAATCAGGCCCTGAAGCAGTTCCTTGCCGAACTCGGCCTCCAGACGCCTCCAGACGCCCTCGAAGAGAGACACCGTGAGTTCCTCCAGGTCGAAGGTCATGAAGCCGAACTGCTTGCCCTGGGACTCCAGCCACACGACCTTCACCATCAGGTCGTCGTACATTCCCTCGTTCGGACGCTTGTTGAAGTATCCCGCCAAACCGACACCCACGGGCGGGGTGATGACTTCCTGTGCGTAGCCGACCTTGAACATGGCGATTTTCCTTGCCCCAAGCAGTCCTTTTACGCTACACGAGTTCTCCGAGGAGGTCGGAGACACTCATGAGGTAGCGTGGCAGATGGAAGAAGGTCTTCCACTTGCCGCCCTTGAGAAGATGCGTCGGCTCGCCCTGACGGTTCAGGTAGGCGAACCACTCGCCGTACTGCGGGTCGGCGAAGTGTCCGAAGCTGTAGCGGTCGATTTTGTCGAACCACTCCAGGAAGGTCTCGTCGCGGGAAATCACATACGAGAGCAGCGCGGTGGTGGCGGCCTCGTTGTGGACCCACCAGAGCTTCATGTCCGCCTGGAGTTCCAGATGCGGCTTGCCCAGCGCGTCCATGAAGTAGAAGAGCCCCTCGTACTTCTGGTCCCAGCCGAACTCCAGCGTGCGCTTGACGATGGCGAGAATCTTCTCGTTGTGCTCGGTGCGGCCTGCCTGCCGCAGATAGTTGAGCAGGAAGCCCATCGCCTCCAGCGTGTGGCCGGGGTTGAGCATGCGTCCCTGGCAGGAGTCCAGGTCGAACGAGCCGTCCTCGCAGACATTCTCGAACATCAGCCGCAGGTCGGGATTCCAGAACTTCTCGAGCACGAGGTCCACCGTGCGGTCCGCGTCCGCCTGATACTCGTCATTGCCCAGGCAGTTCTTCATCACAAGGGCGAGGTTGGCGATCATCATGAACATCCCGAAGGACTGATAGGCGGTCTTGGCGGGCATCGCCTTGTTCCAGCGTCCCGCGGGATTGCCAGAGTTCACGCGCCTGAGGTAGTTGCGCATCGCGGAGTTCGCCTCGTCCGCATACGGCTGCTCCTTGGTGGCGCGGTAGAGTTCGGCCGCGCCCATGGCGGCGAAGCAGTCCGAGAAGACATTGTATGGCGCGATGACCGGCCCGCCCTGCTGGTTCAGCGCGAAGTAGTACGAGCCGTCCTCGGCCTTGCCGTGCTTCGTCAGGAAGTCGTAGCCCTGTTTGGCAATCTCCAGAAACTGCGGCTGAGAGTAGCGCGAGGAATACAGCGCCGCGAACATATAGACGATGCGCCACTGCATCCACATGTACTTCGTGGTGTCATAGACGCTGCCGTCGCGATCGAGACTGGTGAAGTAGCCGCCATACTGCTTGTCGATGGCGTGGTTCTCCCAGAAGGGGATGACATCCTTGGTCAGCGTATCGTCGTAGCGCTGGCGAATTTTGGCAAAGTCGAGATTCATGAGAGAGGTTAAAGGTCAGAGGTCAGAAAAGTTTAAAGTTTAAAGGG
>JAFYIW010000019.1 GCA_017538465.1 Victivallales bacterium | reverse complement strand
CCCCCCCCCCCCCCCCCCCGCAGCGCATAGCGCAAGGCGCAGAAATTTTACGGGGTGGCAGTCTGCAACTTCAGAATCCACGCGATGATTTGGGTGCGGAGGGCATCCAGGTCGGCTTGGGACGGATCCATCGTCTCCAGGAAGGCCTTTGCTTCGGCGGCCTGGGGGTGGTTCGGATTCTCGCGGATGGCGAGGGCGAGGGTGGAGGCGTAGCGGATGTCGTCCACGGCCTCGCGGTAGCCTTCCCAGGCAAGGGTGTCAATCACGCCGTCGGTGGTGGGATAGACGAAGTTGTGGTCGCGGAAGTCGATGTGGTCGAAGTCATTCCAGGGACAGCCCATGTTGGAGGCGTAGCAGTAGGTCGCGAAGCCGTCGTAGTCGAGCTGCCAGAGGGCCAGGCCGTAGTTGCGGCGGAAGACCTCGGGGTTCTCCGGACCAGATTGCGGGATGCCGTAGGCCATCAGCAGCCCGCCATTGGCGTGGCGCAGGGCGGTCAGTTCGCGCGATGGCTCAAGGCGCCGAATCACCAGGTCCAGCAGGTCACCGGGCTGGTGGACGGGCAGGGCGTCCTTCGAGTTGTCCGACACGAACATCTTCCCGCCGAGCTCGTGGACGATGTCCCAGAAGGGCTTCTGGGCGGCGATGCCTTCCGCCTGCGCCTCGTCCACGCCGTAGAAATAGACCTCGCGGTGGCCGAGTTCCTCCTCGACGACCTGCAGAATGGCGGTGGCCATTTCGCGGACGGCGGCGAGGTTCTCCTCCGAGGTGTCGAAGAACCGACCGAAGTTCGCCTCGGGACCCAGGAGCAGCAGCGGGCGGTCGGCCATTCCGGCGGCCTTGCGCATCCGAAGCATCTTGCGGAAGAGTTCCAGGTCATTCCAGGCGACTTGCAGCTGGTCGTTGAGGGCGTAGGTGATGCCGTGGGCGGCCAGGTCCTTCAGTTCGGCGGCGACCTGCGCCTCGTTGCGGTGATAGGGGTTGAGGTTGCTCTCGCCGTCCGGATGGATGCCGCTGAGGTAATAGACGGAGGGCAGGAACGGCGCGTCCAGGTCGCGTGCCAGTCGCGGCGTGGCGAGTTGGAAGGGCAGCACCGTGACCTTGAGGCGCAGCGTGGCCAGCAGTTCGCCCTCCGACCAGAACTCCAGACTGCCCAGGTAGTCGCCGGGTTCGGTGCCAGCGGGCGCGTGGACGGTCACGAAGAGCTCCTGTATTCGGTTGCCGTAGAGTCCGAAGGGCTGGAGCGTCTCGGCGTCGCGGATGTCAAATTCGCTGGTGGGGTAGTGGCCGTTGTTGTCGCGTGTGTGGGCGGTGAGGCTCATCGCGCGCTTGCCGTCCACCCCGCCGAGTTTCACATACTGCGTGCCGTTGACCAGGTCCACCGTGACCAGCTCCGGGTCGTTGAGCAGCAGCTCCGGCACCAGCGCCTTGTGGTGCGCATAGGGCGAGATGTCATACCAGCCGGTGCCCGCCTGGAACCAGCACTTCACATACTTGAGGTCCACAGCGCCGTCTGGCAGAGCCACGCCGTCCGCATTGACGGGCTGGATGAATTTTATCGTCACCAGGTCGAGTTCCTCGTCGCCGGTGGACTGGAGGGCGACCGCGCCCGGCTCGTATTCGTCCTGCGCGAGGGTGATGGCGAGTTCGTCGGTCGGCGTGGCATTGCGGAAGTCGTCATCGGGGAAGGCGGGGACTTCGCTCAATGCCTTGAGCGGATAGATGCCCAGGCGCTTGGGATGCGTGCCCTCGACGGCGAGGCGTTCCGCGACCTCCTCCGGGGGATTCGCATAGAGTTCCTTCGCGCGTTCGGGCGTGAGTTCCTCGTTGGACCAGTAGATGTACGCCACCGCACCGTCGAAGGGCGACTGGTGGTCCTGTCCCTGACCGACAATGAGCGGCGCGCCGGCCGCCGCAGGAGAGATGGGCGACAACGCCTGGGCGGAAGGGATTTCCGTAGCCTCGTCATTGATGAACATCGTGACCGACTGCTTTCCTGTGGAAAAACTCACGGCGACGAAAGTCCATCTGCCCAACGGAAGGGATTTTGCCATGAAGTTATCGGGATTGTCGCCTTGGAAACGGAAACTGAGTCTCCCTTCATTGTCGATGAAGAGTTCCTGGAAGCCGCCGCGGCTGAGGATGACCGCCTTGTCGCCCTGCTGGGGCGGCAGGTCCACGCGCACCCAGCAGTAGAAGGAGAAGGTCTCCAGGTTGTCCACTGCCGGCCCGCCGAAGGGGAACTCCTCGCGGAAAATCTGGTAGCGTCCGTCCGCGCTGGTGTAGGTGTGCATCGAATGGTGGAACGACAGCCGTTTCGTCGCCGCGGAGACCGAACCGAACGCCAGAACCAGCACCAACAGGCAGAGATGGATTTGTTTCATCATAGGAAAAGACTGTGTTTTGGTAGGATTTCTTCGAGAAACTAAAATGTTTTGGAGTCAGAAACCACGTTAGTCAACGCCTCAAGCTGAGACTGGGAGAAAACCGTTGTCTGAGAGTGTTGGCGAACGTATGCGGCGACTTGGGAAAAGAGCATCACATTCTCGGGCATCTCACGCTTGAAGGTCGCACCGTCATTGAAGGCGATGACCGAATGGAACATCTCTGGTGGCAGCTGAAGCCGTTGTGCCCATTCCTGAAGGTGTGCGGTGCTTTGTTCCAGGGGATTGCGGAAACGATATTTCGCATGATATTCCGTGTTCCAAATGTGAGCTTCAGGATTTCCATAAACAGTTCCCCTGTAACGCAGATGAACGACAAGAAAGATTCCCCAGTTGGACAGGATGAGATAGTTGACTGTGGCGTCAATGTCATCTGAGAGTTTTAGACTATCCGGCAAAACCCGATAGCGTTGATTGTCCAGTTCTTGAGCCAAACGCCACCCCAGTGCCCCTGGTTGAGAGGTGGCAGATTTGGTGGTGGCAGGCACTTCAGTAGGTGCTGCCGGTTGGACAGGATTGGTCAAAGCGGGACAATTTTGCGCGGGCGGGGTGGGCGGTTGTGGCTGTGTGCCCTTGCTGGGAGATTTCTTCTGTTTATGTCGTTCCTGGCACTGCTTGTTGTGGTTCTTACGCTGTTCTTTTGTAACTGCCTTATCCAATGCCCTTATCTGTGCAACCAGCCCTGGCACTGTCTCTGGAAGAATAATTGTGGTTTTGGAATGGCTTTGGATGTATTTTACGACTTCATTAAAATGCATGACATTTTCAGGAACTTTTGATGTAAATTGGGTTGGTCCGGCAAAGGCCACTATGGAGTGGAAGTGTGCTAGTGGATGTCCTAGGCAGTCAGCCAATGCGCGCAAATGCCAGCTATTTTGCTTTATAGGGTTAGGCCAGTTATAATAACCATTTGAGTGACTTGTATAAGTCCATCTTCGAGCTTCATTGTAACATTGGACAAGTTCTCCGTAAAAGTTTTTTGTTTCAATGACAAAAATGCCCCACTGCGAGACAATAATGTGGTCAATTTGAT